>JANLQO010000137.1:0-16887 GCA_031367855.1 Planctomycetia bacterium
CCGTATCAGCAATATCACGGTTGCCGCTGGTATGATCACCAGCCGCGAATTGGATAAGAAAGCCAAAACTGCCCAGTGGGAGATTGAAGACGTCCAGAGCACAGAAACCAGTGACGGCGTTAAGCCGGTCACGCCCCTCGAACGCCAAGCGCGTTTGGGTCAGCGTCCCGCCACCGTTCTCTTCACTGGCTTGAGTGGCAGCGGCAAGTCAACGATCGCACGCGGCGTCGAACGAGTCCTGTTTGACATGGGCCGCACCGCAATTGTCCTGGACGGTGAACAAATGCGTCGCGGCTTGAGTCATGACCTCGACTACTCAGCCGAAGACCGCTCCGAGAACCTGCGACGGGCTGCTCATGTCGCTCGATTGTTGAATGACAATGGCTTGATCTGCTTGGCTGCGATGGTCGCTCCTTCGCAGTCCGTGCGAGCGAAAGCCGCCGACCTGATTGGCCAAGAGAGCTTCATTACAATCCACGTCAACGCGCCCATTGAAGTTTGCCGTCAGCGCGACCCAAGCGGCCAATACTCCATCGAGTCCGGCGCAACGGCCTACGAAGCGCCAACGAACGCAGATTTAGTACTGAACACCAACGAGCAAGCGATCGATGAATGCGTCGAGCAAGTAGTGGCGCTATTGCGCGAACGCAAGGTAATACGCTAGCCTGGAAAAGTAGAGTCTGTCAGTTTTGTTCGTGGGTCACTCTTGCCTAGCTTGCCGAGCTTGCCGAGGGTGACCTCACTGATGTCGACACTGAAATCCTTTACCCTCTGACGACAGACCGGACGCATCCGGCAGATGCGACCCACTTCGAAGAGATGCGGCCTGGTAAAATCGGCTAACCCGTCACAGCCTTAACGTAGGCTCGAATGTCCTTCTCGAGTGCCGCTAAGCGATCGCTGAGCATTTTCTTGGCAACAGCTAGATCTTGGCTCAACTCAGGTGAACAGTAGCTGAACATGTAAAATTTGACCTTGGGTTCCGTGCCGGAGGGGCGAACGGCAAAGTAGTTACCGGATTCCACCAGGTCGAGCATGACCATGTCCGCAGGCAGTGATTCGAGCCGCTCGGTAGTGCCGTCGGACTTGAGAATCGTGAGCGTTTTGTAGTCTCGAACTTGAGCGACTGCGATACCGCCCAGTTGTTTCGGTGGCGCAGTGCGGAAGGACTCCATCAACTTCTTCATCAATGTCATCCCCTCGCTCCCTTCCATTTGGACGTTGACGAGCGTCTCCTGGTGACAACCGTGCTGCAACTCCAACTCAGCCATTTTTTGGTGCAGCGATTTGCCTTGCGATTTTAAATGTGCGGCCAGCATGGCCATCAGCAAACAGGCGACCGCTCCGTCCTTGTCACGCGCGTACTGGCCAATCAAATAGCCATGCGATTCCTCGGTTCCAAACACAAAATCATCGGGACCAACGGCATCCATCACGCCAGCGATCCATTTGAAACCCACATGCAAATTGCCTTCGCAACGGACACCGTACGACGCGGCAATACGTCGAATCAATTCCGTCGTCACCAGTGTCTTGATCACATACGACTTCGGCGTGAGTTTTCCAAGCGACTTCATTTGCGAACATATAAAGTCGGTCAGTATCGCCCCGAGCTGGTTACCGTTGAGTGTCGCCCACGGTCCGCTCGTATCCGTCGTCAACGGCGCTGCACATCCCATGCGGTCGCAGTCTGGGTCTGTGGCGAGGATGATATCGCAGCCAGCCTGTCGAGCGTAGGTGATGATTTCGTCAAAGACCGCAGTGTTTTCCGGATTGCTGACGTGACCAGGTACGTTTGGAAAATCACCGCTCGGTTCCGAGTGTCGGGCGTAGACTTCGCACCGTTCAAAACCCGCTTTCGCAAGCAAGGGCATGACCGCAAAAGCTCCCACTCCATGCAGGGGCGAATAGACCACTTTCACATCGCGAGAGCCCGGCCAAGCAAACTTGACGGCTTCGGAAAGATAAGCGGCATCTATCTCTGCCGTACAGATCTTGACCCTCCCAGCATCAAGTGACTCTTCAAAATCAACTTTCTTGATAGCATCGACGTTCATGACACGGTCGATGATTGCTTTGTCATGGGGCGGAAGAACCTGACCACCCGTTGACCAATAAACCTTCACCGCATTGTCGCTCGGCGGATTGTGGCTGGCAGTTACCATGATGCCACAGTCGCAATGCTTCGCGCGCACCGCGTACGACAACTGCGGCGTCGCGCGGTAATCGTCAAGGAAGTAGACGTCGAATCCGTTAGCGACCATGACCGACGCACACAGCTCGGCAAACTCGCGCGATCGATGTCGCGTGTCGTAGGCGATTGCACAACTCAGCACCTTACCGGCCGGTGCAGTTTCCAAAACATAGGTCGCCAGCCCTTGAGCGCTCTCACCGATGGTGCGTTCGTTGATCGCATTTGAGCCAAACGCATACATCCGCCCGCGACGACCACCGGTTCCAAACGGAATCACCGTCCAGAAGACATCATCCAGCTTCTTCCAGTCGTTGGCCGCGATGTGATCAACGATCTGTGATTGATAACTTCGATAGCGATCCTCCGTCAGCCAAGCGGTTATATTAACTAGCGCCGAAGCGGTCAGGTTGCCCGAGTCCGTGGCTTGTTTGGCTGCTGCAAGTGCTTGCTGTAGGTTCATGCTAATCTCTTCGCTTGTTTCGATCGTCTATCGCGAAAACTGTTGATTTCAATGGAAATTCAGCTTCTCTCAAAAGTGAGTTTGGGAACGCGGATTGTATTCAATCGCCGTAAACACGCCTAGCGGCAGGGAAATTGTGGCTCCGTCGTATTCGCCAGATCCGCCAGACGCGACCTATGGGTAGCTAATATCGCCCGGCTCGAAAAACCGCTGGTCTGCGACTATAACTTGATGCACTCCAACTCAATAGGCAAGTCAATTATCGAAGGGATCATCCGTGAGCGAACCCATCATCAGCGTCAGCGGTTTGCGAGGCACCATTCCAGATCAATTGACACCGCTGGTGGCCACGCGTTATATCGCCGCCCTCGCCGCGACATTGCCTCCAGGGAAAGTGGTCATATCGCGTGATGGTCGCTCAAGCGGGCGCATGTTAGCAGCCGCAGTGAGCGCGACGCTGGCCGCTCATGGCTTGGATGTATTCGATCTAGACGCGGCTTCGACGCCCACAGTCGGCATCCAAGTTCGCGAGCAGAAGGCGGTGGCCGGCGTGCAGATTTCGGCGAGCCACAATCCGAAAGAGTACAACGGCCTTAAACTGTTCGGCAGCGATGGGCGCATTCTTACCAAATCGGCTGGCGAGAAAGTGCTGGCGGGCTACCTGGGCGGCGTAGCGAAATGGGTTGGCGTTGACTCCATTGGGAAAATCGAGAGACTGGCTGACCCGCACACTGCCCACATGAATCTAGTTTTGAAGACCATTGACCCACCGCAAGTTCGCGGTCGCAAGTTCAAAGTCCTACTCGACAGCAATCATGGCGCGGGAAGTCTGCTGGGCCGCAAGTTGCTCGAAGCGCTCGGCTGTGATCTGACGCTCATGGGCGAGACACCCGATGGTCAATTCGAACACAAACCGGAACCGCTTGCCGAAAATCTCCAAGGCGTTTGCGAACTGGTTCGCAGCGGTGGATTCGATGTCGGTTTCTGCCAAGATCCCGATGCCGATCGACTGGCGGTCATTGATGAACGCGGTCGGTACATTGGCGAAGAGATGACTCTTGCGCTCTGTTTGCTGCAAGCCCTACCAAGCCGCTCGGGAACGATCGTTACGAATTGTGCGAGTAGCAGCCTCTCGCAGCACATCGCCGCCCAGCACCATTCCAAGTTATTGCGATCAGCGGTCGGCGAAGCCAATGTCGCAGACTTGATGATCGCTGAAAAAGCGGTCTTCGGCGGCGAAGGGAGCGGCGGGCCAATCGATCCACAAGTCGGCTATGTACGCGACAGTTTTGTCGGCATGGCGCGCATTCTTCAGTTGCTCACAACCAGCCAGCAATCGATCAGCCAAATCGTCGCCTCGCTTCCACCACTGGCGATGGTCAAGGACAAAGCAACGCTCGACGCGAGCCGCCTACCCAAATTGCTCGACGCGCTGACGACGCAGCTGCAAGGCGCCGCGGCCAGTCGACTAGACGGCCTGCGATTGGACTGGTCTGACCGGTGGCTGCTCGTACGGGGCAGCAATACTGAACCGATCGTCCGCTTCATCGCTGAAGCCCCGAGTGTCGCCGAAGCCCAGGCACTCTGCGACCACGCTCGAAGAGTCTCGGAATCGCTCTAAAAAATAGATATGAGCGACCTATCTACGGCTGAGCCAACTGACGACTGACTTCATCCAAAATCATCGGTTCGATTTCAGGTGCCCAGACGGTTGGCAGACCGTAGTACACCATGGCACCGCCACCTTCATAGCCGCCTTCAGCCAGTACGCGCCGCGAAGGAATGTAAGCCATGACGTCGTTCGCGTAGGCGGTCACCCAAGTCGCTCGTTTGGCGGTGGGACGGGACTTAATCGCAATCGCGTAAGCCACAACCACTTCACCACCCAGTGCTACCCAATCGAGTGTTTCACCAAGACGCCAAGAGGCGACTGGATAAGGATAGGTATTGGGAAGTGCGGCGCCATTGTCGAGCGTCTGCAACAGCGACTGGGCGCGAGCGCTCACGTATTGATTATCGGACTTGAGATCTTGTTCGATCTGTTCTCGAGTCGGCAGGGTGCCGAACGGAACCGGTATGAATTGCAATTGTGTACGTAGCTTGGATTCAATGGGGTTCAACTCCGATCGCATGGTCTGCTGCACAGTGCCGGCCAGTCGATGACCATACGCGGTAGCCAGTTCAACGGTTCGGCGCGGCAACGGGTTCTGATCGGCGCCGCACCCTGCCCAAAACATCGCCATGCATCCGGGCAACTCCGTCTCCAGCTCGTCCTGAGCAAAGCCGGCGTAATCGCCACTCCAATCCATGCCGCTCAGCGTCGTGCAATGACAGGCGTAACCAAACACCACTGCGATCGGTTTGCCGACTCGCTTGACCACTAAGACCGGTACACTGTAGTCGGATGGACCAACCAATTTATTGGCCGCTCGCAGCTCCGGTACATCTTTCTCAATATTGGTGCGCCGATTAACAGCGAAGTTCTCACTCGCTTCACCAAAACTTATTTCACTGTGCTTGAGATCGCGGGCTGCTTGCTCGACACTTGAGCAGATCCTATCCACGAGTAAACTTGCATAGTCATCGACCAACCCGCGATCTGCCGCACTAAACAACGTGTAATGCATGGGGCGCAGATTCCCAGCAACAACGGGTCCGCTGTGAGTATGAGAAACTGCGAGCATGATCTGATGTCGCTCGAGTCCACACTTTAGCTTGAGTTGCGCACAGACTCGATCTGCAAGTACCGAGTCAATGCCGCACAGATCCAAGGTAACGAGCACACAGCGCTGGCCGCTGGCGTCCTCGAGCATCAGGGACTTGGCCGACAAATCCTGCAATTTACCCGTCGCGTGCGCGGCACCTCGCGAAGCATACCCCGCCATGGGCATCGATCGTGGAGGCGTGATGCATTCGCGCCCCACGCCCGCTTTCCATTCCGCAGCCAGGCCACGCGGCATCGTCAACAACAGAATCAAAGTCAGAAATCGCAACATTGTTCGTCATTTCACATGTAGGGTGGTTTGAGGAACGAAATCCAAACGCATTTTGCTGGAACACGGACGAAAATCAGCAGTTGCTCAGGGTGTGTCTCGCACCTCGACCCACCCTACAATTAAGTTACACCCTGAGCGCAATCCACTCTTCCTGTGCATCGCCAAACGCGAGGTCAATCGAGTCGAATTGCTGGGTTGTATCCTGTTCACTTGTCGAGACGCTTGCAAGTGTTTCAATTGCATTCAAGCCGACCAGCGTTTGACCGGGTGCTACCCCAGACGGAAGGGTCGCAGAATTTTCCGGATCCGCGATCAACTCGCCCGAATTCGTTGGGCTTAAGCGGATTAGCAGCGAACTCAGCCGGAGTGCGCCTGCTTCAAAATCCATGGGCGCGGCCAAGAACTCGGACGATTCGTCTTCGACATTGTTTCCCGTATCGTTGTGATCATGATCATGCGCTAAGTCACCGATATGAGCGACACCGTTGATCCAAGTGACTACAGGAACGGCGAGTTCCGCGGCGCTGAGATGTTCGGGCGGTACAAACATCCACAACGGGTCTGCGACTGCGATCATTTCGATTTGACCGCTCTCTTCGTCGCGTCCTGCAGCAGCGCCATCATCGTTTTGAATTGTGCCAGTTGCGGATGCCGTCGAGATGCTAGCGCCAACTGCATTCGACAACGCGACTTTAAATGTTTCGTTTGGCTCAATTCGCGAATCGGCTCGAACATTAATCGAAACGTCTACCGTCGCGACACCTGCGGGGAAATTGACGAGTACGTTTTTCGAAAATCCATTTGTGAAGTCATTGCTGGTGGCGTTATTTGCACCTGTCCCCGAGACGGTATAGCGGACACTGGAAGCGGCTGCCAGACTGCCAGAGCGAGTGATCGTGAATACGAACGGTGTCGACCCCGCCGAAGTTCCTTCTGCGCGATTGGCGTTGGTCGCCGAAATGCCAAGCGTTGGCGCTGCAGGTGCGGAATCATCGTTAAGGATAGTTCCAGTCGCTGACTGGGTACTGATGACCGTTGTCGCGCTGGGACCTGACAAGCTGACAGTAAAACTCTCATTATTTTCGACCGTTGTATCCCCTTGAACATCAACGGTGATCACTTGAGAAATGACCCCAGGGGAAAACGATAGGGAACCACTTGGAAGTACTCCCCCAACAAAATCTGAAGCGCTTGCAGGCGAGCCGCCAGATCCCGTGACCGCGTAATTCACCGTCGACGTCCCTGAATTATCCCCAGTTCTATTGACCGTAAAGGTAAATGCCGTTGAGCCGCTATTGGATTCATTCTTCGACGCATCTGTGGCAACAATGCTCAACGCATCGCCGCTTACCGCACCCACAGTTCCGGAGATAGTGTAAGCACCGATACTTGCATAATCGCTATACCCAGTGGGTGTAGCCGCAGTCGGATCGCCCGCGCCAACACCATCTATCTTGAGGAAGTACTGACCTGCGGCGAGAACTGTAGTGATGCTGGCGTCGAGAGTTTGAAGCGGATTCGAGGATGCGACTAGGACGCCGCTAGCATCGTAAAGACTGGCTTCGATATCCAAATTTGCGCCGATGGCTGCTGGCTTCACGTTCAGCGTTACGCTGCTACCGCTGGTATTAAAGTTGAAATAGTCGACATCCGTGCGCGTCGAAATCAATCCGCTGCCAGAAACTGTCGTACCTACAGCTGTCAGAGCCGAGGCGGTCAAGGCATCGTTACCGTGGTCGTCGACTTTATAACCGAAGCCGTTGTAGTTGGTGATGACTTGAAGATCGTCGGGTCCCTTGTTGTAGTTGGCGCCCGTGCCACCATTATTTGAGCCTGTGTATTCACCCTTGTCCCATTGTGAAACGTCGACATAGTATCCGACACCCATGATCGTGGACCAATAAGTACTGTCCGACCCCAAGCCGTGCCCTTGATAATAGCTTGCTGTCGAAGTGCCATCGTGTGCCAAACCGAGGCTATGCCCCACTTCGTGGCTGGCGGCTTCGGCGACGCCAATCTCGCTGGTGTTGAATACGAACACGGGCGTATCCGAATTCCAATCAAAGCTATCGATGTAGGCGATGCCACCGCAACCGCAGTTGAATGCAACATCTTTAGTTACTACGACTCGCACGCCCCATTTCGCATCGGCGCCACCGGTGTTGCGAAGATCCTCCACGGAAGGCGCAACCGTTGTTACGTTGACTTGGAACGGCGCAAAATCCTCAGCCACTCGATAGAAGGTTCGCTCAATGAGGGACAATTCTGAGGGACTGAAGTTGGTTGCATCCGCATCGGAAGTATAGGCTGGAGAATTGATTGTGGCTCCATTATTCCACGAGGTTCCCGTCGTGACATGCCCATCGAAATCTAAGTAAATAGTATGGTTCGCACCAGGCAAACTACTGAACGCGGGAACGTCCAATGCTAAATTCAACCTGGGTTCCAACAACTCAAGAGAGAGTCGCAAACGCTTGTTTCTCGAGCCATTGTTGCGACGACTTATTGTACTTGCAGCCAGGGGCATAAGGTGCTCCTAAAGACGAGATTGACCGTGGTTGAGTGATGAGAAAGATGAATATCACACATGGGCGCAGAACTGTCAAATTCCGCTTCTCGTAATGTGGTCGAGTCGCTCCGCGACTCGCCTAAGCTCCGAGTTGCGGAGCAACTCGGCCACCTGCAAAACGAAACGAGCCTAGCTGGAAGCCAGGCTCGTTCAAGACATTTGAGTTAGTTGGGTAGGGTTGGCGAAGACCCTAATTCGGTTTGCGATTTTGAAAAATATCTGAGACCTTACCTGTGCTGACTGGCGGATTTTTTACCGGTTGGATTGGAAAATCTGCCGCGCTAATTCTATTTCCAAGCGACTGGACACGATCTGAGTTCTTCGGCTTGAGATAGCCCATGAGGTTATCGAGTGACATCTGAGTCGCACCAAGTGACTTGGCTTCCTTGATAAAGGCGTTGTATTTTTGGTTTCTAGCCTTTTGATCGGGCGAGAGGTTTTCGCCGTCACCTCCCGTATCTGTGCCCATTACAATGAACGCCGTCCCGGTCGTGATCTTGCCTTCCTGCGACAGCTTGGCATCCAAAACCGCGTCCACTCTACCGTTGGAAGCTTTAATGAGGCTTTTGACCATTTCCGAATCATCTTGGAAATTGCCATCAAAGTCCATTGAACCAACCAATGCAAATCCGACGGTACGACCGGCACGCCACGCTGGGGAATAGACCTTGTCACCCGTAAGGATTGGATTGCGGTAATTCAAATCCATCGCCTTGGCTTGCGACGAATGGGGGCCGGAAACGCTAGTAATAATCAAACGCGCTTTCGGAGTCGCTTTGGTAACTTTCGTAGTGTCCGAAGCAATCACCGAGAATGGTACGCCTTCTTGCAGCCCATCCGCACTGCCGATATTCAGCCAAACCGTTTTGCCGCCGTCGGCCAGGCGAGTGATCTCACCTTGCGGAGCAGCAAAATCGTCCTCGCGAAATTTCTGAATCTGCTCTAATTGATCCGCGATCACTGCAAGTTGCTTCTTGTTGGCCGCTTCGAGAGTTGCAATCGTCGCCGCTTGAGAAGCGAGTTTCTTGTCGAAGGCTGCTTTATTGTCTGCGACTCGTTTTACCTCGGCGTCTTTCTCGGCGTTGAGAGTTTCAATTTGCTTGGCGTGCTTGGCGCGCTCTGCGTCGAGATCTTGTGACGCTTGGAGGGCTTTCTTTTGAGCTTCTTCACGGGCGGCTGTTTCGCGAGCCAAAGTATCCGTTTGCTCTTTTTGAATTTCTGCTTCGCGCTTACGAGCTCGATCGATTTCTTCATTTCGCTGGCGAAGCGTATCCATCAGATACTTGGGCAACTTCAAGAGGTCACCTTTTTCGCTCTTGGCAAACACTTTCATCTGCTCCGCAAAGTCCTTTTCAACGACCCCCAAGTCAGGATCTGCAGTCATTTCAGCCGCCATCGCATCCAGCTCTTCTTTAGTGTGTTCGCCGTAACCTAGCATCGACTTCAAACGCCGCACGCGAGCTTCACTCTTCTGATACTTGGTCCCCGCCTCAGCCAACTGCGTCGACATCTCCGCGGTTCGTTTGGCTGTATCCGCATAAGTGCGGTAAAGGAAGAACATCCCGAGCATCAGGCCAACGGAAATGAAGGCCATCGTGATGACATACGCTTGCCATGCTACGAGATTCTTGTCACGAACTGCCATTGGAACCACTCGAGAAAAGAGGTGAAGGAGAGCTTGAGAAGGCCTTGGGGTCAGCCTCTAGTGTATTTCGCCAGCGGCAGGTCGTCAAACTTTTGGGTAGAGGAACCACCCGGACACTCTTTCGATCGATTAAACCGTACGGGTATCGCCCTACGATTCCTAGACGGCGCGGACTACTTAACGGCGTTGGCCGAGAAGTGTCGCAATTTTGACGATTAAATAGCTTGCAACGCGCATGCCCGACGATTGCGCAAACTATAGTGGATAAGCGATTTACGACGACGAGGCAGTGACTAAGTATCCGACAAAAATTTTAAAATTTCTTAAAGTCAAGTGGCAATTTGACTTGCTGCTGCCCGTCGCGCGCCCAGAGCGTGTTGTACATTTGCTAATAGTTTTCGTTCTCGCCACAATAGAGCAGTCCCTAAATTGGGTGACTGTAGTTCGGGTTGGTTCCTGCAATCGAAGAGTGGATTATGTCCATGCGAAACACGTTACGCTCCTTGCTCCTCGCCGGAATAGCTATTCCGGTGGCTCCGTGGTCGTTCGCGCAAGCACCCGTGTGCGGCGAACCCGCCTACTCTGTACAGTCCAGAACCATCATGGAAGAGCAGTTGGAAACGCGTTTACGCGTGGTCTACAGGGACGTTTTCGAAGAACAAGAGATCACTTCTCACCGTCCGGTCTTGCGTACTCGAATGGAAAAACGCCAGTATACGGTCAACACACCCGTCACCGAGACTAGCACGGTCGAAGAGAAGTACACCGTAATGAAGCCGGTCACCAAGCGTGAGTGGGAAGACCGCAGCTACCAAGAAACGACCTACGTCACTGAAACCGCCGAGCGAGAAGAAGCCTATTTGGCGTACCAACCCATTACAGAGACTCAGTACCAGACGCAACAATACGTAGTTCAACGCCCGGTTACCGAAACTCAGTATCAGACTCAGCAATACACGACCTACCAGCCTGTTACGACCATGCAAACCGCCATCGTCGATCAGGGCCGTTACGTCGCGCAGCAATTCTATCAACCTGGCGATGTGCGTTATGGTTTGCGATACCAGCCAGGCGGTCTGACGATCGATCCCACCGGTATGGGCGCTTATCGCCGTGGTGGTTTTGGCTGGGTCCCTTACACGGCTCCAGGGCAATCCTACGCTCAGCTTCAGTATCAACCCAATCCAGTCCCAGTCGCCGTACCTCAAACTAGTTACATGCCGCAAGTGGTCCAGCAGCAAGTTCCTGTCCAAGTGACTCGGCTGGAAAACCAGGTAGTCCAACAGCAAGTTCCCTACAGCGTGACCAAGCTGCAAGCCGTTGAACAACGTCGTCGCGTTCCCTACTCCGTACAAAAGCCTGTCACACGAACCGTAGAAAATAAAGTCGCCGTCGACAAAGTCGAGTGGGTTGAGCAAGAAATGGTTCGACCAAAAACAGTCCAACGAACCAGTTACAAAGTTGAGACGGTCGAAAAAGAAGTTCCCGTGCAATTCTACGAAACCGAAGAGGTAAAGACCAAAGTCAAAGTTCCACGGAAAGTTGCCGAATACCAACCCTACACTGTAAAAGTGCTGATTCCCCGTACCGTGCAGATGCCGACAACGCTCAGCTATGTGGACCCTTATGCGATTCCGCTTAGCCAAGGCCGCAGTGCTTGGATGCCAATCATCGGCTCAGAAACCGTAATTTCGCGAGGACCAGGCGTGCCTGTGGCAGGCTCAAGCTCCGGCGCTAGTTCGGCACCACAGCAAACGTTGAAGAAAGTCGAGACTTCGGACCCCAAGAAGAATCAACCCGAAGCGGTCGCTCCACCCGCCGCTGAACTGGACTTGAGTCCATCTGATGGTAAAGAACCTCCGAAAGCTTAGTTGGTAAAACTCGGTCCTTCGTCCCTCGCGGGGTCTAAAACCTGAAGTTTTTCTAAGCCTGCACCTTGCTGTGTATCCAATCGCACATGCATGCCAACACTTTTTGGCTGTCGAGATCGCGATGAATATCGTGCAGCCCTTCCGGTAGTAGTTTTAGCTCGCAGATCTTTTCGCAGCATCTCGCAAATTCCGCGGAGGCTGCTGAGCTGGTGATCTTGTCCTGTTCACTATGCAGCAGCAACACGGGTGTGCGCAGTTGTGCTGCATGCTCGAGCGCCCACTGTCCGCTATCGATAAGCGCCGCGCCCAGGCGCAGCGAAAGCTGCCTATGGAACAGTTGATCTTGGCTCATCAATTCACGCTGGCTTGCATCCCGCGTGCAATCCGCGAAGTTTATCGGCGCTTTCAATCGATAGTTCGGCAACACCCTCGCCAATCGACGGGCAAACCACAGAAAAGCCTTGCTCGGCGGCTGGGCAGCTCGCAACATCGGCGCCGACGAGATCGCACACTTGGGCAAGCGGTTCTTTCTCAGCAGGTAATTCAAAACCAGATTTCCGCCCATGCTGTGTCCCCACATCACGACCGGCATCTGCGGAGCCTGTGCGGCGATGACGTCGATCGCCGCTTCGATTTCATCCAGCAAACCAACATAGCTTTCAATGCAGCCGCGCGCACCAGGGCTTAGACCATGGCCAATCAAATCTATTGCATGTACATCAAACCCAGACCGCGAAATCACCTTTGCACAGGCCGCGTAGCGCCCGCCATGTTCGCCCAATCCAGGCACAATCAATACGCTCGCAACGCACCGCGACTCCTCGCAGGGCCAACTATAACAGGCACGTTTCGCACCATCGCTGCGAGTATTCCAGCTCACAACCCGCCGCCGTTCATCCCCACTCAGCTCATAGCCCATCGCCACCATCCCTTGGAAATCACCGCCGCGCATATTTGACTAGCGTGATCTCGTTTCCATCGTCCGCGTAGAATGTTTCATCCATTAATCCTCGCATTAACATGGGGCTTCGTCCATTACCGCTTTCGAAGCAATCGCCATTGGCATAGTCTGCCAAGTCCGGTTGTTGCAACCCCGCTCCTTCACAACGAATCGTAAATCTTGCCCCATCACTGGTCATCGAAACGGCAAGCTTGACGCGGCGCTTGCAAATCTCCGGTTCACCTCGGCGATGTTGTACCAACGAGGAAAATCGCCCCGATTTAGGGTCACGCCGCATTTCGTCTAGTTCGTCTTCGGTGAACTCAAGATTGCCGTGATACATAGCTTGCAGAATGGCTTCTTCGAGGGCTACCATGGCGCGGACGCGCTCGGTGGGATCAGAAATGCAAATCTCACCCACGTAACTTTGAAGCCAGTTGACAAGCGGCGGAATCAGGCTGGGATCGTTGTCTAATGTGAATTTGCACAGCATTTCGTCGAGGGTCTTTGTTGGAATATCCTGCCACTGCTCAGCTTGAGAACGAGCCAACACCCGTTGAACGGTATCTGCCAACAACTCTGCTTGTCTCGATTTTGGGACATAGCTGGCAGCGCCTGCTTCCAACGCTCGAACGGCAATCGATTCGTTGCCATAGGCAGTCATAAGAATCACCGGAACACGGGGAAGTCGTGACCGCATTTCCCGAACCACTTCAAAGCCGTCCATGTCGGGCATGATCATATCGGTGATAACCAGGTCCGTGGGCGCTAGCAAAAGTGCGTCTAACGCGGCGCGAGGATTCTCGTAACTGAGAATTTCATAGGGGACCTGAGTCGATTTGAGCAATCCACCGATCAGCAGTCGATCTACGTGAGAGTCATCAATGATACTAATGCGAGCTGTGCCCAACATTTTTGTTCTCCCCTGTAAGTAGCTGGTCAATAGCGGCAGTTAGACTATCACTGAAGCTTGCTCGTATAAATCGAGCCGCATAGGTGGAAATCAAGGCAGTAGCCAAGACGATAATCTAGAAGACAACCCGCGCTAGGAAGTCATTATTTGATGCAAAGGTATAAGTTAAATCCTAGAGCTGGCCGGCAGAAAGTCAATTAATAACTTGATTTCGTCGCATATTGTTGCTGGCTGCATTCGAAACAGCTCTCGCTCACCTCTGAGACACTTTGGTTGACTCACACTCGGCAAGCTCGCTAAGAGTGCCCCATGGTGGGTCGCGTCTGCCGGATGCGACCATGAGGTACCTAGTCTAAGAACTGGGCAACTTCATCATCGCTCCAGCAACGCAACTTCGACAACCAACCCGGGTCCGAACGCGAGGGCAATACATGGCCCGCGATGTTCTTGGCGGCGCATGCGATCGAGTATAAACAGAATGGTCGGCGAGGACATGTTGCCGCAATCCGCCAAGACACTTGCCGATACCGCCAATTGATCCGCTCTCAATTCAAGCGCGGATGTTGTGGCGGTCAGAATGCGCGGCCCGCCGGGATGCACGGCCCACGAAGCAATATCTTGCAAAGTTAACTGTTGCGTGGCTAACCAACTTTCCAGCCAGGGCTTCAACTGTTTGCGAATCACTTCAGGTACTTGCGCTGAAAGCGTCATTTGAAATCCATGATCACCCACACGCCAGCTCATCATGTCAGCACTCTCGCTAAGCACACAAGATGAACTGCCCAGCAGAGTCCAGCCGGCATAATCGCTCGCAGCAGCCTTTGTGCTGCGCAGCAGCACCGCCGCTGAACCGTCCGCGAACAACGAGTTGGCAACGATCTGCTGTGGATCGTTGGTGTACTGATGGTGCAGCGAACAGAGCTCGGTCGCACATACTAATACTGGTTCTCCTGGATGCGCCAAACTGAGCGCTCGAGCCACTCGCAACCCATTCAGCGCACCATGGCATCCCATGAAACCTACATTGGTTCGCGACACGTTCGCCGCCAACCCCAGCGCTGGATACAAGGCCAAGTCGTAACCCGGTGCCGCGAAACCACTGCACGAAACAGTCACTAAATGCCGAACCTCTGAAGCCGAGACTTGCGCATCTTCGAGTGCCCGTTCGCAGGACGTTTGAGCCAATTCGGGAGCCGCGGTTTCAAAACGCTGCATACGCTCAAAAGTCGTCGGGCCAAGGTCACTTTCGTCAGCAGCGGTCTTATAAAACGTCTGACGTAAAAACGGATCTTCATCACCGGCTCGCAACACCACGCTATGCCGCTTGCTAACTCCCGAACGCCGATAGAGAGCATTCAGGATCTGAGCCTTGCGAGCCCCCTCGGCCGACGGATCAAGCCCGCTGAGGCGAACCGCAGCACCTACGGCCTCATCCTGTGTCAACGAGCCAACCGGCAATGCCGTTCCAAATCCAATCAGCTCAGTTCTCATCAAGCAACTCCATGGTTCATATGTGTGCGGTCGACCCCACTCGCCTGGGCAATCAACCATTGCGGAATCCAAGGTACCGACCGCGCCAGCAACAATGAGAAACTGGCTAGTTGCGGACGACGCAAAAGCGCGGCCATGCCTCGGCAAACCCACTGCTTTCTGTGCAGTTTTTCCCTCCACTGCTTATTCCAAGCAGCCGTCATGAGCTCGCAGGATTCCTTGTCAGCAGTTAGCAGTTGACTCAGCTGCAACGCGTCTTGAATCGCCCACGACATCCCTTCGCCCGTGAAGGGTTCAATATAACTCGCCGAATCGCCAATCGTAAACAAGCGTCGTGCGGCTACCATACGGCTCGTGCGAGTCAGCGGCAGCGTGCCTGTCCACTTCGCATCCTGCAAGCCATGAGGCGACGGCAAGCGACAGCTACGCAAGATCGATTCGACCGCCGCCAACGGACCCGCCGATTTCAAAGCTCTCGCATCCACTGCGGCGGCAACGTTCAGTTTGTCGTGTTCGACGCGAGTCAATCCTACGTAACCCGTACGACCAACGGCCATCGTCAACTCGCGTTTCGCATACACCGGATTGTCATCGTCGATGATCGCGCCCAGTCCCAATCGAGAACCAGTTGCTACTTGGCTGGCCATATGCGGAAATTCGCTCAACGCCGAATGTCCCAGGCCATCGGCAACGATCGCAGCCCGAGCCTTCACGACAGCGGATTGGCCTTGTGAGTTCATCAGCCGCAGGCAGCGATAGTCGGTCGCATCATCATTGATCACTTTCGCAGTGGTCTCAACACAAAAATCTGCGCCCGACTCAACCGCTGCATCGACCAACAGGCTATCCAATGTGCGGCGTGAGATCGCTTGCATGGTCGGCGTGCTCCAACGCGCCTCGCGTCCCAGACAATTGAGCAGCATACGATCAACGGGCACCGCTCCTGCCGACTCGATCCGCGAGACCATCGACGACTGACTACCGCGTGGCATGATTTTCTTTAACCCATTCCATGCGCGTTGATTCAAGCAGCCGCCGCATACTTTATCTCGCGGAAACGCTTTGGCTTCGATCAACAGCACGCGTCGTCCCTGCGCGGCCAACTGGACGGCCGCCGACGCGCCAGCAGTACCTGCGCCAATAATTGCCACATCCCAAGCTTCCTTTTCAAATTCGGTCAGACTCCGGTTGCACGCATTCATGAGGAAACGGCCCAAGTAAGCAGAAAACGATGTGGCCAATGACGCTGTATCGTGGGACACGGCAAATCACAGCGTTCCGACAGCTCCCTGATCTCGGATTCAGTAAATGCAGCGCGCACACTCAGCGGTCCATCGACATGCACAATCGGGGAACGTGACAGCAACTGACACCCCACGACCGCCAGCGCGTAACCGATAGTTGACCGCCGAAGATCGTCAATCAAGACTAACCCGCTGGCCAATCGCCACATCACCCCGAGCAACCGGTTCGCTTCAGCGTCCGACAGGTGATGCAAGAAAAGCGTGCAATAAACGATATCAAACGAGCGATCTGCCCCATCGATGAGCGCATCGGCTACGTCAAATTGAACATGCGGTTGGCTACCACGCGCACCATGCCTCCGCGCGAAATCGATGGCAGTCTGGCTGCGATCCCAGCCATGCACTTCAGCAGACACTCCCGCGCGCTTCAATCTCTTTGCGACCTGCTCCGTCACATCGCCACCTCCGCAGGCCAAATCCAGCACGCGCACAAACGCTAGCTTTTCATTTTTACAATGCTTAATAATGGCTTTGGCTATGACATTCGCTGTGCGACTAAATTGA
>JANLQO010000150.1:0-6462 GCA_031367855.1 Planctomycetia bacterium
TAGTCGCTCGGCGTAGCCGAAACAAAGATCACTTGATGCGTCTTTGCTTCCCATTCTTCAAACTTCAGCGGCCTGTTGTCCAACGCACTTGGCAGCCGAAAACCGTGACTGACTAAGGTGTTCTTGCGACTTTGATCGCCAGCAAACATCGCCCGCACCTGCGGGACCGTCACGTGCGATTCGTCTACTAACAAGAGGAAATCGTCTGGGAAAAAGTCATAAAGCGTATCCGGAGTCGCTCCAGGCGGCTTGCCCGATAGTGGCCGCGAGTAGTTTTCCACACCTGGACAATGACCCACTTCCTGCAACATCTCAAGGTCAAATCGAGTCCGCGCGTTCAACCGTTGCGCTTCCAGCAACTTGCTCTCGGACTCAAATTTCTTTAATTGTTCTTCCAACTCTTGCCGAATCAGTTTGATGGCGCTCTCAATGCGACTCTCGGGGGTAACAAAGTGCTTGGCGGGAAAGATGAAGACTTCTTCGAGTCGCGAAATCACTTCACCGGTCAGTGGATTGATGATCGAAATTTGCTCGACGTCGTCACCCCAAAGTTCGATGCGATAAGCGAATTCTTCGTAGGATGGCCATAGCTCAATGCAGTCGCCTCGCACGCGAAAACGACTTCGCTCGAAGGCCACGTCGTTGCGTTCATATTGAATATCGACAAATCTGAGCAGCACGTCGTCGCGGATGATACTCTGGCCAACTCGCAGCGGCACCACCATGTTGCGATAATCTTCGGGGCTGCCCAAGCCGTAAATGCTCGATACGCTGGCGACGATCACCACATCATTGCGACTGACCAACGCGCTGGTCGCCGCCAATCGCAATCGATCGATCTCTTCATTGATCGACGCATCTTTCTCAATGTATACGTCACGCTGCGGAATGTAGGCTTCCGGTTGGTAATAGTCGTAGTAGCTGACGAAGTAATGCACGGCGTTGTTCGGAAAGAAATCGCGAAACTCAGAATAGAGCTGCGCCGCCAGCGTTTTATTGTGACTGAGCACCAGGGTTGGACGCTTCATCTGCTGTATGACGTTCGCCATCGTGAAGGTTTTACCCGAGCCGGTAACACCCATCAGAACCTGATGCTTCACGTTTTCACGCAAGCGGCTGACCAGCCTCTCGATCGCCTGGGGCTGGTCTCCGGCCGGCGCGAAATTACTAACCAAGTCGAACTCAGCCTCGGCTTTTGCGTCGATAGACATAACTTAAGGTGTATTCCGTTCTCGGCGTAGTGCCGTTAGTTGCGTATCAATCGGCGGTAGCCCGCGATGGAGTGAACGTGAGAAAGGGAGCGAGTTGTTTGAGCGTCTGCGGCCCCACACCCGGAACGTCGCCAACGTCCGAGAGTGAACGAAAGTCGCCGTGCTGCTGGCGGTGCGACAGGATGTTCCCTGCCAAAGTCGGCCCCACCTCAGGTAGATTCAACAAGTCCATTTCATTCGCCCGGTTGATGTCAACCCAGTATTCCGCTGCTGTAATCGGCCGTTGCGGTTCGCCCCTCCGCCAAAGTTGCCCCACCGCGATCCATATTCCAACGATCACCAAAGCCATAATCCAACCACCCGCCCGAACATCAGCCCGAACATCAGCCCGAACATCAGCTTCCTGTCCAGGGGCTCCCTGTCCAGCACATTGCAATTTGCTTGTTGAATTCTGATCAGCCATGCAAGACCGCCGGATGAGTGTCCACGAAGGCCAACCCCTAAGCGTACGCGACTCGGCTATCGAGCTCAAGGCGACCTGCGGACTTCTCTTATCTAAGCTAATGTAATGGGACACGTTAAATCGATTTTTGTCCCAAGAGCCCATAGGCCCACGCAAATGCTTGAATCAGGCCGCGACTACGGTCAGCAAACTCGCGACATCTTTCTAAAAGACGACTTAGAACAACTCGTGAGGCTCGCGATCCGTGAAGACCTTGCGCGCGGAATGGATCTGACCACCGTCGCCGTGGTTCCACCCGGTTTGCCAGCCTGCGCGCATATTATTGCTCGCCAAGCGGGCGTGGCTGCTGGCCTTGATCTGCTCGCGTGGATCGAACAAACTCTGCAGGCCCGCGTCAGCATCACATTGCATACCGCTGACGGCAAAAATTTTCAAGCAGGTGATTGCCTGGCGACGTTGACCGGGGATGCCCGCGACATACTGACATGCGAGCGGACTTTTTTGAACTTTCTCGGACGTTTGTGCGGTATCGCCAGCTGGACGGCCGAGCATGTGCGCTTGATCGCTGATCTGCCTGCCAGACTTTATGACACTCGCAAGACCACGCCCGGTTGGCGCAGGCTCGAGAAGTATGCGGTGGCCTGCGGTGGCGGCAAGAATCATCGCATGGGTTTATATGACGCGATTCTCATCAAAGACAATCACCTCGCTTGCCACGCGCGTATGACAGGCACATTGCTCAGTCCCAGCCAAGCGATCCGCCGCGCGCGAGATTTTCTTGCTCAGCAGCCCGACGCGCCGAAGGACGCCATGGTCGAAATTGAAGTGGACTCGCTCGCTCAACTCGAGGATGCGCTCCCGGCCAATCCGGACATCGTGTTGCTAGACAACATGTCCACCGACCAGCTGCGTGAAGCCCTGGCACGCCGCAACGCAATCAATCCATCCGTGCAACTCGAAGCTTCCGGCGGCGTGCGGCTTGGCACGCTTCGAGAAATCGCCGAAACCGGCGTCGACCGCATCAGCGTGGGTGCCCTAACTCACTCCGCCGTCAACCTTGACCTCGGCCTCGATTGGGAACTTGGCAGCCGCTGAGTTAGTAGAAGTGGTTGTGAAGCGCTAACTCATCCCGATTTGGCGACCAATGCACTCAAGCAGAAACTCGAGAATTTCAATCTGTCGTGTTGCTTCGTCTAGGTCGCTGCCCCACGTGTAGATGCCGTGGCGACGGATGAGATATCCGTGCGTAAGCGGTTTGTCTGGGGCCTTCATCGCCAAACTGACTTGTTCGGCTAGCACAGGAATGTCCTGAGTGTTTTCAAAGATGGGCAACCATTCGCGATGTTCGTGCGTCGTCACCCCGCTCAGACCCTTGAGCATCTCAAAGCCTTCGATCAGCAGGCCGCCAAGCCCCGCGAACCGTTCGGAGAGAATGGTCGACCAAACACTGTGCGTATGCAGAATCGCGCCTACGTTCTCTTGCTTAGCCGCGACACAGTGAAGCAGTGTCTCCGCCGACGATTTCGGTTGGTCCTGGCGGAGCGATTTCCCTTCGCTATCGACAAGCACAAAGTCGTCTCGCGTGAGTCGCCCTTTGTCCTTGCCGCTGGCGGTAACAAGCAACTGTATGGGATTGCGATTCACGACGACACTGTAATTGCTACTGGTTCCCAACGACCATCCGCGTTGCCAGAAAATGTTGCCGACACGCCGCAGTTGATCAACTTCGGCTGCATACGCGTGTAAATATTCCGGGAGATTGGATTGCGACTCAGGGATGGCTTCAAACATCTTAGATTTTCTAATGGGTCAGTTGGTTTCAAGTAAGCGCTTAGAATTCAGCCGTGATCAACTGTGCATCCTCGGCAGCGAGTTGCCTTTGCCAATAATCTCGGTCTCAAGCGAGGACAATTCCTCGAGTCGCTTCTTGACCACATCGTCCGGTGCAAAGTGTTTGGCCATGCGCACATAGGTCGTATGGTGCCGAGCTTCGGATTCGAATAGCGAGCGATAGAATACCGAAAGCTCCTCATCTTGCACATGATCAGCCAGTAGACTGAAGCGTTCGCAGCTGCGTGCCTCAATCAGACTTGCCACGAGCATTCGATCCACGGCGCGTTCTGCGCCCCGCGCACGCACGAGACTGTTCAGCTCGCGGCCATAGTGCCCCGCTGGCTGGTTGCGAAATTCGATGCCACGACGCTTCAACAGCGCCAACACCAAATAAAAATGCTCCAGCTCTTCTTCGATGATCTCGGTCATCTCGCGGCAAATCTCTTCATTCTCGATGTAGGCCCCCATAATGCTCATCGCATTCGCGGCCGCTTTGTATTCGCAGTGCGCATGATCGACCAGTATCTCATCGAGCGACTGGTCGACTTGAGTTAACCAACGTTGCTGCGAAACGCTTTGTAAATTGAGCATCAGAAGCCTTCAGACATCAGTTACCGAACTTGCCCCGCCACCATCGACTACTGTTTTAACGCGGCAGAACCATCCGCGACAGACGACTCCCAGTTGCTCGCGTGCCGAACCCTCTAAAACTCAAAACAGTTGAGCAATGGGCTCACCGGTCGAAAGCCGATGGGGTCGGCCGGTTTGGTCACGTATCTCAGCGGTGTGGTCCAAGCCGAAACGCCAGAAAATGGTGGCTGCAATGTCACCAGGCGTAACAGGATCCGTGGCCGGATATTCGCCATGGCGATCGCTCGAACCAAAGCTGGCTCCGCCTTGCACTCCGCCACCGGCCATCAAAACCGTATAGCAATGCGGCCAATGGTCGCGACCACCTTGCGGGTTGATTCGTGGAGTTCGACCGAATTCGCCTGTCGCCACAATCAAAGTTGAATCGAGCAAGCCGCTTCGGTCCAGATCTTCAATGAGCGCCGAAAGCGATTGATCGGCCAGCGGCAGTAGAAAATTCTTATGCTGACTTTCGCAATTGACATGGGCGTCCCAATTCTGCCCTTGCTGTTTACAATCATAAACGTTGACGAAGGGAACGCCGGCTTCGACCAAACGCCGCGCCATCAACAAATTCTGCCCCCGCATTTCCCTCGCTACCCCCATCTCGCCGCCACCACCGTTTACTTCACCGCGCGCTGCGCTGGGTTCGCCAAATCCATACCGCTCGCGAGTCTCCGTCGACTCCTGCGTAATATCCATTGCCCGACGAATCGCTTTGGACTCCATCAAGCGATACGCCTTATCATAAAAATCGCTCATGGTATTCGCGACGTGTACCGTACCCCCCAACGAACTGAGCAAACGCTTTCGCTGAGCCAACCGATCCAACCCGAGCCCATCCTTAAGTCGCAGCGATTCCACCGGATAATTCTTCGCTGTGGGGTCAACGTCAATCAACAGGGGATCGTAAGCATGACCCAAAAAGCCGCCTCCCTGACAAGGCGTGGGAACAACGTTCTGAAAAACGTAGGGGAGCGAAGCGAACGGAACTTCGCATTCGCGCTCGCGATTAAAATACGCAAACGCGCTTCCGAAACTCGGATAAAACTGCGGTAGCGGCGCGAACAGTTCCCGATCCGCGCCATCCAGCGGCCGACCAGTGAGCGCGTGAATCGAAGCCGAATCGTGCAGCGTCGCCCGATGATGCACACTGCGGATCAAGGCCACTTTGTCCATCACCTTCGCCATCCGCGGCAAGTGTTCGCAGATCTGCATCCCCGGCACAGCAGTCGCAATCGGTTTGAACGTCCCGCGAATCTCCACGGTCGCATTAGGCTTTAAATCATAAGTATCAAGATGACTCGGGCCACCATAATAAAAAATCAATATACAAGCTCGAATCGGCTTCTTAGTAAGCACACCCGCTCCATGAGCCGCCTGCGCATGCCATAATCCGCCCAGATTCAAGCCCATCCAACTAGCGCCACCCAGTTGAATGAGCCCGCGGCGTGAAAGTCGACTGTGTGGTTTTTTCATGTTGGACTGGTTGTCAAATTTCAAATTTCAAATTTCAGATTTCAGATCTCAGATCTCAGATCTCAGATTTCAGATTTCAGATTTCAGAGCATGGGGCATCAGGAGTCTTCCGTTGGGCGAACTTGCTCGCCTGTTTGCTGGAGGCGCTCAAGAGCAGTCGACTTCAATTTTTCTTCAAACTCCGCCCGCCATCGACGGTGTTCCTCGTTGGCCGCTTGTTTGCGCTTCTGAGAATTATACTCTGCTCGGCTTTGATCGTTCAAATGCCGCTGACCTTCGATATCCGAGTTCTGAAGACTCTGCGTCCAACCGCGGATTTGACGAGAAATCGACTCACAAGTCCGTTTCAAATCGCAAATTTCAGATTTTATATCATCAAAGCCTGGCATACGTTCCATGACGCACAGCATGCTGCGAACTTCACCTGCGGAGCCGCGGGCGATATACAAATAGTTGAGCAGCTCGTTGGTCGTTCCGCGTTCAAAGCCCTCCGCAATGTTATTCGATATTGACAGCGCCGCCCGCTGCATCTGATTCGCCAAATCGCCTTTGCCACGAAAGGCCCGATGAATAGTCCATTCGAACAACTTCGCAGCCAAGTCGGCAGCCACCTGCCAAACCGGCAAGTCTTCGAAACGTTCGTACTTCATCGGCGCCTCTGCTCAAATCTCAAACTTCAAAATTCAAAATTTCAAATTTCAAATCTCAAATCTCAAATCTCAAATTGCAAATTGCAAATTGCAAATTGCAAATCATAGGGCTGCAGGTCGCCCCCATTGGAAATTCTTGCTAGACGGAGAATTATACCCTGCTCGGCTTTGATCTTTCAAATGCCGCTGACCTCGC
>JANLQO010000174.1:0-18272 GCA_031367855.1 Planctomycetia bacterium
GTCGCTGGAAACCGGATTCGTGCCCAGCAGAACATCTCCCACTGCGTACGCAAACGCATCAAAAACCTGCCAGCGAATATCATCCAAATTATCCGTCGGGGAATTTGGTTGAATACGTGCGCCGAGATAGCCTTTCGCTCCGATCTTGCTGTTCGGTAACGAATTGAACACTTTGGCACCGACCGCGATCAGCTCTTCGTTGCTCATCAGCTTCACAACGCAGGCAATGACGTCGCTCGATAACGAATCTTTGGTCGCATGGATCTCTGTCTCGCCTTTCGTAACAAGAAACTGTTTTAGCTCGCCGATCGTTCGCACCTCAACCGCTCGCTCTGTTGGCGGTAGAATCCACTTCGACAATTCGTCAGCCCAAGGTGGGTGAGCGTCGATGTTTTGGATCGAGGTATTGAACAGAAGCTCGCGGGCAATACGTCGTGATAGTTCATCGGCCGCAGCGACACCAACGAATTGATCGCCTTCTTTAAACGCATTCGCGGCACCGAGTATCTGGCAATAAAGTTCGATATCGAACTTGCCACGCTGGCGAATAAGATAGGCAAAGATGTCCTCGTCCACCTGTGCTGGTGGAAGCGATTTCGCCAACTGCCGTTGGGCCGAAACACTCGGTGGAAACCCGTTCAGAGCCACCAGAGAACCGCTAATCACACCACCGACAAATGCTCGTCGTCGCATCAAAACACCTCAGCGATGATTTCTATGTGTAAACTCCCTTTCGAACTCACTCGCGAGCCCAAACAAGTGTTGTTGCCTCTGCTTATTATTTAATTACTTGTTTCTTTGATTCGACTAACACACAATTTATTACAGAATCCAATTTATCACAGAATCCAATTTATCACAGAATCCAATTTATCACAGAATCATAGTCAAGTTCGTCGCAACTGCAGTTGGTGCCACCTATCGCGTTTCCTTGACTTTTCTGGGTTTTAGTTTTGCGACCGCCAAACGGGGCGTTTTTATCACGGACGGGTAGAGGAAAATTTGAAATTTGATCAATCTAAGATCTGAGAATTGAGATGGATCTCGCATTTGCAGCTAGGGTTGCGACGCATTTCGCGAGTTCGCCGCAGTTCTGCCAAAGCGATAGAAGAGTGCCGGAGTGACGAGTTGATCCAGCAGCGTGGAACTCAACATGCCACCGAAAACGACGAGGGCGAGGGGGTAGAGGATTTCTTTGCCAGTCTCACCTGCTCCGAACAGTAGCGGTACCAGCCCTACAAAGCTAGTGCCAGCCGTCATCAAAACTGGAGCTAGTCGTTCGAGGCTGCCGCGGATGATCATCGGCTTTCCAAACGGTTCTCCTTCGTGTCGCATCAAATGAATGTAATGCGAGACCATCATGATGCCATTGCGACTGACAATGCCAACTAAAGTGATGAAGCCGACCCAATGTGCGACAGAAAGAGTGGTGGCGCTAATCCAAACTCGAGGCCACTCCCACCAGGCTGCGGCTTGTAACGCTTCGGCGGTGGGTTGATTTACAACTAGTAGAATGACGATCGACCCCATGGCGGCTAGCGGAATGTTCGCCAGCACTTGCAAGGCGGCTTGCCAGGACCCCAGGCACTGAACCAGCAACAGGAAAACTCCAACCACCGACAGGCTGCCTAGCACCAGCAATCGCATGTTGGCTTGTGTTTGGGCCTCGAATTGCCCGCCGAGTTCGATGTGGTAGTTGCCGGGAAGTGAACGCAAACGCTCTTCAATTGGGACAACGCGCTGGCGAATGTCAGCGACCACGCTGGTCAGGTCGCGACCTTGGACGTTGCAAAAAACCACGATACGTCGCTGCACGTGTTCGCGGTTCAGTGTATTAGGGCCCGTTGTATCCAATACGTCGACCACTTCGCCCAGCGAAACGCGGCGACCAGAAGGCGTTTCGAGGATCGTTTGCTGAATGACATCGGGGTCGCTACGCGAATCTTCGTCATACCAGACGACTAGTCCAAAAAAACGATCTTCATCCAGCACCTGCGAAACAACTCGTCCCTTGTAAGCGGTCTCGAGCAAGTCTGCGATATCGCCTGGAGCCAAGCCATAGCGGGCCGCGTCCTCACGTCGAACTTGTAATCGCACCTGGGAAACCTCGACCTGCGGCTCCAATTGCAAATCGACGACACCCGGCACTTGGTTCATCGCAGCGTAAACATCTTGGCTGGCCTCGCGCAGTTCGCGCAGATCGTTTCCAAACACTTTTACCGCGATCTGTGCGCGAACGCCGGACATGATATGGTCCAAGCGGTGCGAGATCGGTTGCCCAATGTTGGCTTTGATACCGGGAATGAGTGTGATTTGATCGCGGATGTTCGCCATCACTTGCTCACGAGGGCGACCGTTGGTTTCGTAACCCCAAAGATGTGCGACAGGAATCAAACGCAATCCGCTTGGCAGCCAACCGGGCTTGGCGGTGCGATAGGGTTGAATCTGTACGTCGATCTCCGATGAATTCACTCCTTCAGCGTGTTCGTCCAATTCTGCGCGACCGGTGCGCCGCGAAACGGTGGTGACCTCCGGGATTTCGAGCAAGAGCAATTCCGCTCGCTCGGCTAAGCGCCTACTTTCTTCCAAACTCGTTCCCGGTTCTGCTTGGAAACTGATTGTAAACGTGCCTTCATTGAAGGCCGGTAGAAATTCGCCCCCCATCCACGACAGACTGGTCAGCGAGATTAGCACACCGCTTAGCGACAGGCCAAACACGAAGTTCGTATGCGCCAGTGTCCAGTGTAGCACCGGTTCCACGACGCGTTTCATTGATCGCAGCAAGAATGGCTCACGCCGCTCTTTGAGGAACCTTGCGTTGGGCAACAAATAAGAAGCCAGTACGGGCGTCACCGTCAAAGATACGACCAGCGAAGCCAGTAACGAAGTCATGTACGCTAACCCCAGCGGTGCGAACATACGCCCCTCAAGCCCTGCCATTGAGAACAGCGGAAACACCACCAAGACGACAATCAAGGTTGCGTATACGATGGAGTTGCGAACTTCGCAGGAGGCCTCATAAATGACAGTGATCGGCGGACGCTGCAAATCGTCCGGCAGCCGACGATTCTCTTTCAGTCGACGAAAGATGTTCTCGATATCGACAATGGAGTCATCGACCAGGTCGCCAATCGCAACCGCGATCCCACCCAGAGTCATGGTGTTGATCGTGATGCCAAACCACTGAAAGATGAGAAACGTCAGTAAAATCGACAGTGGCATCGCGGTGAGTGAACTGATGCTGGTGCGAAAGTTCCACATGAACAAAAATAGAATGACAATGACCCAGATGGCACCATCCCGAATCGCTTCGACCACGTTGGCAACAGCCGCTTCGATAAAATTCGCTTGCTTGAAAATCCTGCGCTCAATGAGCACTTGGGGGGGCAGATCATGATGCAACTCGTCCAACACGCGGTCGATTTCACGATCGATTTGCAGCGTATCCCCACCGGGTTGCTTCTGTACTGCCAGGATTACCGCTGAACCACCTTCGACACCGGCAGCCGATTTCACTTGAACGCTACCGTCACCGCGTTGGACAGGGCCACCAAAACGCACATCGGCGACTTCTTTTACCAAGATCGCGCGGCGCCCTTGCCAAACGACCGGCGTATTTTCAATCTCTTCCAGGGTGAGGCTTTGGCCACTGATTCGAATGAGCGATTCTCGCGGGGGACGCACCATGATGCCGCCGCCCACCAGTACGTTGGCTTTCTGTACTGCTTCGGTCAGTTGCTGAAGGGTGATATTTTGAGCAGCCAGTCGATCGGGTGAAGTGATGACTTGATATTGTTTGAGTATGCCGCCCATGACGGATACCTGCGACACGCCTTCGACAGCCAGTATCCGATTGCGCACCGTGAATTCCCCGAGCGTTCGCAGTTCCATACCCTGTTCCAGGGCATGTTGCGCATCGCGTGGTGGCTCGCTCGATCTCAAGCCGAGCAGCATGATTTCACCCATGATGGACGAGATCGGAGACAGCACAGGATTTAGATCTTTGGGAAGCCGACTGCGCGCGGACTGTAGTTTTTCTGAGACAATTTGGCGGGCTTGAAAGATATCGGTTCCCCACTCGAATTCTATCCAAACAATGGACAGACCTACGCCGGATGCAGAGCGAACTCGTTGCACGCCCGTCCCTCCGTTCAGCAAATACTCGATTGGCCGAGTCACCAGAACTTCGACTTCTTCCGGCGCAAGTCCTGGCGACTCGGTCATGATCGTGACGATAGGTCGATTTAGATCTGGAAAGACGTCGACGGGCATCTGGCTGAGTTGATAGCCGCCGTAGGACATCAAGAGAATCGCAGCCAGCAAAACGAAGTGTCGATGGCGGAGCGAAAAAGCAATGATCGAATTCAACATGAAGTGGACTCTTGGCTTCTACTTTAGCGCCGCATAGCCGCTCTGCAACTCGAGCGCTCCACGAACGGCAATCTGTTCACCCATGGTCAAGCCTTGTTTGATGGCGATGAAAGAATCGTCCGCCGCACCAATCGAAACAAGCCGTCGATCGAATGTCAGATCCTCCTGTTGCACAAAAACATAGGTTCTCATACCTTCGCGGATAACCGCATCACGTGGCACCGCCAACCCGTCGTATGCAACTCCGGTATCGATCGTGACTCTGGCAAGCATGTTATGTTGAATTGCGAATGCGGGCGGGTGGTCCAATTCTATCCAAACCGACAGCGTTCGATCGTTGTCTGCAACCTGTTGCCCGCTGCGAACAAGGGTTCCTCGCACGATTTCATTCGGTGCAGCGACAAAGCGGCAGCGCGCGATCTGTCCAACACGCAACCATGGCAAATCACGCTCTGAGATAAAACCCTGTACCGCAGCCTGTGAAATGTCGTGAATCTCAAAAATGGCCTCGGCGGGCTGAACACTGTGGCCGAGAAATTTTTCAAATCTCACCAGCGTTCCAGCGATGGGTGCAATCACAGGCAGCGTCGCCATCAACTTGCGCGATGTTGTGAGTTCGGCGATTTGTGAATCATTCAAACCGCTAAAGCGAAGACGCTTAAGGACATTGTCAAGGCGACTGCGAGTTTGGTTGAGTTGACTTTCGGATTCCAAGAATTGACGTTCCGAGATGCCCGTGCGGGCGGACCTTAGGTTATCTAACGTCGTTTGTTGGAGGCTTGCCGCTAGTTCGATGCGCAGCAGTTCGAGTTGCAAGTCTTGAAACTCTTGACTAGCGAGTTCGGCGATGACATCTCCGCGTCGAACCTGTTGTCCTCGATCGACCAAGATCCGCTCTATGGTGCCGCTCAATTGCGATGTTACCGCTGCTCGATGGGCGGGCGGCAAATCGATCACACCATCAATGGCAACCGACTTTGCAATTTGGCGAACCACCACCGGCTCTATGGCGAGTCCAATATCGCGGGCTGTCTCGGGACTGACCTGCAACACGCCTTTGGCAAAGAATGCACCGAGTTCATGACTACCGCGAGTCACAACGCGGTCGCCGGGAAACAAGTTTCCACCGCGCACTTCAAACACTTCACCGGATCGCTGACCCAGCACAACAGTTTGCTTCTGGTACGTGGATACCGCCTGCGTGCTTTCTGCTTCGACCAAGACAAATCGCTCGGCACCATCACGCAGAATCGCGGACAGGGGCACGACTAGTTTTCTCTCCAGTTGAATGGCATGAATTCTCACTTGACCCGACATGCCAGGCAGGAGAACTGCTGGTGACTGCGATGGATTTGCGAGCGTGGCCCAGGCAGTCGCCACATGGGTTTGTGGATCGAGAAAGCGATCGACTACATCCACCACGCCTTTAATTGCTTGGGAAGGTGTGGCTGTCAGCGAAAGTTCAATGGCTTGACCGACACGAACGCTGGAAATGTCTTTTTCCAAGAGGCTGATACTTAACCAGACGGTGGACAGATCGAGCACCTCCAGCAAGTGCTCTTTCACATCAACAAACTTACCCACCGATAAATCCGTATGTGTTACGATCCCATCGATTGGACTGGCTAATGCCAGCCGCTGTCGATGTTCCTTTCGCGGGTTTTCAATGATCTGATCGAGAGTCTCTTGTGGCAATCTCAGGGAATGCCATTTTGCAATGGCGATCTCGCGCGCGGCCAGATCCTGTTGCAACTTTGCCTGAGCCTCAATAAACCGCATGCCCGCGATCGCACCCGTGCGGCTGGCCGACTCCGTTGATTTGCTTAATCGTGACGACAGCTCAAACTCGATCTGTGCGGTTCGCAGTTCCAATTGCAATTGTTCCAGGGCCGAACATTCCAATTCGGCAAGCACTTGACCTTTCTTTACCATTTCGCCAGACAAGAAATGCAATTCTACGATGCGACCCGCGAAGGGCGCACTGACCAACGCATGTTGATTCCATGGCGTGATGAGCGATCCAAAAGCGGTTATTGTGCGCGTGATGGATTCCGTTTTCAACTCGACCGTCTGTACATCCAGCGTCTCGCAGGCAGACCGCGTGAGCAACATCTTGCCTGCTGCTGCATCCACTTCCATACCTCGCGTGGGCAGTGCGCGGTGCCCCTCGTGAGCGAAACTCGCGTGCATGACCATGCAGGGAAAGACGGTCGCGAGCAGCCAGGCGAGGCGCGCACGCAAGTTACACATGCTGGTGACAATGCGAGTAAAGTACTTCACTACGGAGCATCGATCTTTTTCACTTTCAACTGCGTGTTACTTTCCGTCACCGACTCCCAGCAAGCAACGATGCCCTGTTTGTTGGAAACAATCATGGCGTCCCGAGCGGTGTGGTCGAGGATGCTAGATTCCGCATCGGCAATGAGCCGAATACGCAACTGGCCCACACGTCCTTCTGTCCAAACTGCGATTGGCCCTCGCGTCGTGCTGGCAATCCAAGCTTGTTCGCCGCGACCGAGCGACACTTCAGCGGGGCTGTCCAGCGTGCAAAACAACTCGCCCGCCCGGCGCCAGACCGTCGATATTTTTCCGGACGCATCAACTGCCAACATGCCGCCATCCATGGGACAAGCATTGAGCGACCAATGCTCAAGCCCCAAGCGTTTGGCTGTTGAAAACGATCGGCCATCATCAACGGAGGTGGTAACATACATATCGCGATTGCCGGCTAGCGAATTGCGAAACAGGACGTGAATCCCATTCTTAGCGACTGCGATTGAAGGATGGCAGCACTCACAAATGCTCTTCTCAGGTGATCGATAGACTAGCGTGTTCGCGGACCAAGTCGCCCCTCCATCGGTTGATTTTGAAGCGAACAGCTCGGTACGTTTATTTCGCAAATCAAGCCACACACACCAAACCGCTCCGTCCGCTCCCGCCGCCATGGCGTGCAGGCCTTCACGGCCTGAATCGGCAACGTCATTGACGCGTATCGGGCCATTCCAAGTTTCACCGTTGTCCGCGGAACGCCACGCCAACACGTCGCCGTCCTGGCCTTTGCCTTTCCTACCGCCGATCGCCGTGACCACGATCGATCTTTCGGCGACAGCTACACGCGGCCCACGCCGCATCCCTAGCGACATGTTTTCGACTTGAAACGCCATTTTGGCTGGCTCGAAAGTTACCCCACCATCGCTTGAGTGGCAGTAGTGAACCGCGCTACCCACTCCAAACACTAAATGAACATTTCCCTCAGGGCCGATGCACGCCTGCGGCTGTTTGGGTGCGAGTGCCCCTTGGCCTTCCGCGATCCTAATCGGTTCAGTAGCGATCGAAAGACTTACGCCGGCCAATGCCATCATCATCGCAGAAAGGCGAACTCGCGTGGTTAACATATTGGTTGCCTCAGGTTGGTTTGGGATCGTAACAGTTTAGTTCATTTCCAGCGTGATTGGTATTGCTTAGCGAGGGGGTATTGCGTACGAATTCATACGGTTTCAGTCGTATTAGAGCGGAAGGCAATCGGTGGATATCCTCAAGGAACTGTTTAGCGTTGCTGAAACATTGACGGCCGCGCGAGTCGAGTATGGAATTTGTGGTGGACTGGCAGTCGCCATTCACGGCCGCCCGCGATTGACGATGGATATTGCCAGGTAACGACCTTCGCATCGATCGGCTTTATCGCGTCAACAAGTTCTCAGGTAGTGAGTTCCTGACGCTGGATCTGCTCGAAGTCGATTCGGCTTCGAATCCGATCTTCCGTGATCGACAGGCGTTTGAAATCGACGGCAAAGTGATTCACGTCCACTCGCGTGAGGCATTGATTACAATGAAAAAGAACACGGGCCGTACTCAAGACAAGCTCGACGTCGAAATGTTGCAGCGAGATGTAGCCGATGAATCAAACTGAAGTTTTAGCGGACCTTTCGAAGAACCGCAGTCGTGGTTGGTCCGACGACATGTCCACTGACGCTATCAAACGAAGGCTAGAGATTGTGGCTGAACTATATCAATTGTGGTTAAAGCTTAAGAAAGTGAAACGACTTGGGCCAGTGAAGCAGTCGCCTGTACACAAAAATCTCCAATCAGCCTATGAACGACGAACTTGAAGGGTTACCCGCCGCGGTTGATGTTGCGTCTGACTATTGGGGCTGCTGTTCGGCGTCAATTAGAAGTACTCTTCGTGTTGCCACAGCCAAGTTGGATACCCACTTACTTGCTAGCCGTGTTGGCGGATTTCAGTTTGGCAACGCTGGCGAGTGTCTCTTCTGGGTTACGGACCGCCTTACCTTTACAACCGCTGCAGCAAAGAAACACCGTCTCACCATTCACTTCAATCTTCAGTGGTGTTCCCATCGAACCCAGTGGGTTTTCGGTAGCCACGGCGCAGAACTTTTGCGATTCTGCTGCTGCTCGATCCTCGGGAGACAATTGGGCTAGGGCTTCCTGGATTGCGGCTTCATCACTTGGCGCTTCGTGGCTGTGCGACGCTGTTGCGTCTGTCGGTTTGACCGTAACGGCAGTGGACGATTGGCTTTCACACCCTAGGAATAGGTTGAGTGTAAGCGTGAGTGCGATGACGGAAAAAAACATGCGCATGGGTTAGCTCAGTTGGGATAGAGTGAAAGGAGTATGGACTACTTGATGAATTGATCAGGATCTTTTAACTGCTCTGGGGCTTCCTTCGCGATTCGAACGTATTCATCTACACACGGCGGACAGCAGAATTGATATGACTGGCCATTGATGACCCAAGTGAATTTAGGGTTCGCTTTCGTCAATGTTACAGGGCAAATGCGGTCGCCCGGTGCGGGGCTCATGTTGTGTGAAGACATGATTCCTTTGAATTTTTTTGAGGCGATTGCATGACCATTCGCTTGGATATCAGCTTCCGTGTACTTGCCGCCGGGAGTGAGATACAAACTGCGTTCGTTCTCCGTCGAGATCGTCGCAGGCATAGAGGTATCGTGCGTTGAAGTTGTCTGAGTTGATGTGGTAAATCCAACTCGGAAGCGTGCGCCTTCAATTCGCAAATTCGGAATCGTGACATCGACCGGGCCGCCAACTGTCCCCATAGGCAATTGCCCAACAAATTGTGACGTCCGACCCGGCGCGTCACCTTCCTGGGGTGTGGCTATTAGGTCGATCGGTGTCGCAGCGGTGTCGCCGGAGCCTTTGACATACGCCTGGATTGACTGGATGTCCACTTCCTGAATGCGGCTCTCGTCTTTGCCGAGAATGAGCAAACGCAGATTACCGGATTTTTCGACGATCGCTTCTGCGTGATAACTATCGGCTCCGATGGGTACGATGATACCTCCGTGCGCGCCCGCGATATGCGGGTGTTCATTGGGCACATCCGGCGACTGCGCCCTTGAACCCGACGAATCGTTTCCAATCGGTAACACAGGCTTAGATGTCGAATTGCAGCCAACCATCACGAAGGTTGCAGCACCTAAAAGGATCCGGCACCTCAACGGGGTGATGGTCAGCATAGCGATTTCTCTGAGGTCGAGTGAACGGTCAGTTGTAATGGGACGCAATGTTCGTGACCATCGCAGAAGCTTCCGCTTTGTCACTGAGGCCGATCGCTGTTAGGCGACGATGATCGGCAACCCAAGTCGCGATCAGCTGACTGCCATTCGTCAGTAATTGAACATCATGCGCGTCCTGGTGAACCCACTGGGACGCTAGTTCACCGAACGAAATACCCTGAGTTTCGCAGTGTTCTACGATCAAGAATTCCGTCCCATCCTTGCGTTGGCAAAGGCTTGCAGCACAGTTACAGCCTGTTGGTCCACAACTGCATGTACCCACAGCGCAATTGCACTGAGGAAGCTTGAGGATGTGGTTTGAAATCAACCTGACGTCGCTGGGCAAGGCCTGCGCGATGGCTGGTCTGTAGCCCAACAGGGATTCAGATTCGTCGATAGCAGCTGGACGGCCTTCGAATCTCTTGCTCAGCGCGGTGAACACATCCGCGGGTTTCCTCATAGGGTCGCTAAGCAGTTCTGCGAAATCGATCGCAGTATCCATAGCATCAATAGCGCCCAAATGGGAGTGTTGGTGGTTGTGACCGGCTGCTCCGGGAGGCATACGAGTATTGAGGCTAACCATTAACGCGATTGATGCCACGAGCGCGAATGCCCCGATAACTGCAAACTTAGGATGAACATTGAAAGCCGGAACTAGGAATGATGTTGGTTGGGGAGTGACCAAGCGTGTGGAGAACTGCTCCCAACTCGATGGAGCTGGATTGGCTGAACTAGCCAACGAGTCCGCCGACCTAAGCATTTCGCTCATTGTCGAGAACTTGCTCAGTTCGCACTCGCACACTTCGCAGTTCGCTAAGTGCGCTTGAAACTTCGCAATCGACGTCGGATCCAATTCACCGTCATAATATTCAGAAAGCCGAGCTTTTACGATTTCGCAGTTCACCTTCAACCCTCCCAGCCCAACACGAGCAAGTGTTCACGAAGTTCACGTCGAGCTCGATTGAGTCTCGAACCGACAGTCCCTTCAGAAATTCCTAAGACATCAGCGATTTGAGAGTAGGACATTTGCTCCATTTCCCTCAGTTCCAAAATTAATTGCTGCTCACGATCGATCCGTGACATGGCTTTTTCTAGCAACTCTTTCAAATCTTCAGCATGATCGCACGACGCATGGCTACAAACCTGTATCGCATCCACTGGCGTTAACTGCGTTGTCACGTGACGACGCACCCTCCGCACATGCTGCAATGCCTCGTTAACTGCGAGCCGATGAGCCCACGTCGCAAATTCCGACTCGTGCCTAAACGACGACAGCTTAGCGAATAGTCGCAAAAACGCATTCTGGGTAACGTCTTCCGCATCTGAGGGTCCGACGATGCGCAGCACCAAACGATGAACGCGGTCGACCAACGATTCATAAATGACCCGCTGTGCGTCTCGGTCTCCGTGGCTAGCGAGCTGTATGCAGCGCGCGTCTATTGGCATCGAGACTCCCACTTTTGGCCTGCGTACCAGCCCATCGCTGCCGAAAGGGCATTGGCTGCTTATTAGATGCGTCCATCACCAAGAAACTTCAAGAATCTGGAAAAAAACGACGAAATCCGACACTCCTCGCCGAGCACCAGCGTCTCGGTTCAATAAGGCTCACAAAATAGACACTTCTGGTTGAACGCCACCATCTGGCTCCTAGGCTCCAGCCAGCTGGAGCCTGGGAACCAGCGTTTTTGTGCTGGGGTTCAGCAGGATTTCCGTATTACTTCGTTTTCTCAAAATGTACCCAAAGCTAAGATATTCAATCGTTTTCATCAGCCCAGACCAGGAAAGGGTAAACGCTTTTCTCGTGAAATTCCCTTGCATCTTGCAGATAATAATCATTTCGACACTTCTTCAATCGCAATTCCTGTCTTTTCGTACTCGTACTCAGCCGTCGGCGGTACTCGTACTCCTACTCGATTCGAACCGCTCCTTCGAGTACGAGTACGAGTACCATTTCATTGAGTACGAGTACGATTGAAGGCAAAGCGTGGTGGTGTTCGTCGAGAAGTGTCAAAAAATACGTCACATAACTTAACCGCTTAAGTGTCGCTCTGCGATTCTGACTCCGCGCGGCCCGTGGGGGGCGTGGGCCGACAAGTGTCGAGAATTTGCCGATCCCGCGCTACCCAATTTCAAATTCGGACGAATTCTCGGCGTCAAAGAGTACGTCAAACACTTCGCAAAAACGCTGTTCCTACCAGTTCCGTAATGGACACGTAAGGGTCTGGCGTAATACAATGGAGGTACACCCTAACGGGCCCCACCTCAATGGCGACTCGCATCGCCTCACTCCTCCCACCTCACAACATAGCGGATTCGGTATGGCCGATGTTATTCGTCGCAAAACGATTTACCGCACTCTGATCCAGCTGAGCATTGCACTGCTAGTGTCTTGTTCGATGCAGGGGTCTAAGAGTTGCGTTATCGCGGCGGAACCGAGCGGGCAAGTTAGTTTTGTAAATGATGTCGTCCCGTTATTGACTAAATCGGGCTGTAACACGGGCGTTTGTCATGCCAAGGCGGGCAGCGGACAGAATGGTTTTCAGTTTTCGTTGCTCGGATTCGAACCCCAAGAGGATTTTGAGCACTTGGTCAACGAAGGTCGCGGGAGGCGGTTGTTTCCTGCCTCGCCCGAGCAGAGTTTGCTGCTGTTGAAAGCGACCGGAATCGTACCGCATGGCGGCGGCGTGCGGTTGGAGCCGAATTCGAAGAGTTACGATTTGCTGCTCGGATGGATTCGCCAAGGTGCGAATTACGACGGCGATTCGGCGCCGAAATTAATCGCATTCGAAGTTGTCCCTCGCGAAGGTTCCGTCAATCCAAATGAAACCCAGCAATTGACCGCTGTCGCGCGCTACTCCGACGGCAGCCAACGCGAAGTGACCGATTTGGCTCTCTATGAAGCCAATGACCGCGCCATGGCGGAAGTCAACGGAAGTGGTCTCGTCCACTTTTCTGACATACCGGGTAAGTCGGCGATCATGTTGCGCTATCAGGGACGAGTCGCTGTTTACAATGCGTCAATTCGAATGGCTGCCACCGTTGATAGTCTGCCGCCCAGCAAAAACTTCGTTGACGATTTTGTATTCGCGAACTTGAAAGCGATTGGGGTCCCTCCGTCGCCCGTTTGCGACGATGCAACTTTCTTGCGGCGCGTAACGCTGGATATTGCGGGCCGCTTGCCAACGGAGGAGGAAGCGAGTGCATTTTTCGTAAGTCAAGAAACGAATAAACGTGATCAAGTCATCGATGCTTTGCTACGCAGCCCCGATTACGCTGATTATTTTGCGAACAAGTGGACAGCGCTTCTTAAAAATCGACGCGACGATGCTAGCGATCTAAAATCGAATTTCGCATTTCATGCTTGGATACGTGACAGTCTGTTGGCAAACAAACCCTATGATCAACTGGTGCGTGAACTGTTGGCCGCTACGGGAACCGTAATCGGCAACCCAGCCGTAGCTTGGTACAAACGTGTCAAGGAGCCCAAAGAGCAACTGGAAGATGTCGCCCAATTGTTTCTTGGCGTGCGCATGCAATGCGCCCAATGTCATCATCACCCGTTCGAACGCTGGAGCCAAGACGATTACTACAGTTTGTCGGCCTTCTTTAGTCAGGTTGGACGCAAGCCATCGAATACTCGTGGCGAAGACTTGATTTTTCACAAACGCGGAATTGCTGCGGCCAAGAATATCAAGACGGGTGCCGCCTTAAAGCCTGCGGCACTTGGCGATCCAATTCCAGCGATCGCGGCCGATGAAGATCCTCGTTTGAAGCTGGTCGATTGGATGGCATCGAAAGCCAACCCTTTCTTTGCAAAGGCACTGGTAAATCGCTATTGGAAGCACTTTTTGCAGCGCGGGCTGGTCGAGCCCGAAGACGACATTCGCGATACGAACCCTGCTACCAATCCGGAATTATTGGCGGCACTTGAAAAGCACTTCATCGATAGCAGTTTTGATCTAAAGTCACTGGTCCGAGTCATCACACAATCGAACGCTTATCAATTGAGTTCGACGCCAAATCAGTACAACATCGCGGACCGACAGAATTACTCGCGTTACTATCCGCGGCGCCTGCAAGCCGAAATGCTCTTAGACGCGATCGACGCAGTGACTGAGTCGCAGACCGACTTTCCCAATTTGCCAACAGGAACGCGAGCGATAGCTCTACCCGATAATAGCTATAACCGAGCGTCCCCGTTTTTGAAAGTGTTTGGGCGGCCGGAGAGCGAGAGTGTTTGCGAATGCGAGCGCGTGCAATCGTCCAGCCTCGCACAAAGTCTGCACCTGATCAACGCTGGCGACGTGAAAGCCAAGCTAAATCAGCAGAACGGCCGCGCCGATCGGCTGGCGAAAGAGGAACGCCCGACGGAGGAGAAAGTGCGTGAACTTTATCGAGCGGCTTTTGCCCGTGAGCCGCGCGCGGACGAACTTCAGATCGCACTCGAGTACCTCGCGGGAGTTCGCACCGATGCAGCCGGACAACCGCTTGACAGCGCACAATCGAATCGACTGAACATGCAAGATTTGATTTGGGCTTTGATCAATACGAAAGAGTTTTTATTCAATCACTAACCAGCAGCAGAGGCTGCCAACCTGTCTGCTTCAGTGTTGGAATACAGGTTGGAATATATGAGCAAAGCAACGAAGATGCTTAAGAAAAGATTCAATTACGGATTGATGGGCAGTGCGATGGTCACGGCATTGTTATTGCAAACTGCCACCCACACGTTGGCACAATCCGTTTGCTTACCCGCCCCGCGGCTGTTGACGACAATGCCCATGGGCGGCACCGTTGGCTCGCAAGTGGAGATTGGGATCAGCGGCGAGAACATTGAAGATGTCGACGAGCTGTACTTTTCAGACACGCGTTTGAAGGCGACGCGAAAGCTGGACGCATCAGGCAAGCCTGAAACAAACAGGTACCTGGTCGCCATCGCTGCTGATTGTCCGGCGGGCATTTACGAAGCGCGCGTGATGACGCGGCTCGGAATCTCGTCGTCGCGAGTCTTCTCGGTGGATACTTTTCCCGAAGTGATTCAGAAATCGCCGAACACGAAAGTGGCCACGGCGATGGAACTCGCCGTCAATTCTATTTGTAATGGTGTCATGACTGCAAAGTCGGTGGATCACTATCGATTTGCTGCAAAGCAGGGTACACGCTATATCATTAACTCCGCCGCAAAAGGGATCGATTCGAAGTTGGATGCGGTATTGATTTTGGCGGATGCAAACGGCCAAGACCTCGTGGCCGAACGCCGCGGCGGTGTGCTCGATTTCACGGCCCCAACGGATGCTACTTATGTGATCAAAGTTCACGAGCTGACTTTCCGAGGTGGCAGCGAGTTTTTCTATCGATTGTCATTGCAACAAATTCCTGCCGATGCGCCGCTGCCTCAATTTGCGTCAACCAAGTCGGTTAGCTCTTTTTCTTGGCCGCCCACAGGGCTCGCGGAAAAAGCAGCGCTTGCCGAAGTCGAACCCAATGGACCGACGCAATCGCAGAAGATTGCTTTGCCATGCGACATAGCGGCCAGCTTTTATCCGGCCGCTGATGTTGACAGCTTTGAATTCTCGGCGCAGAAAGGTGATGTATGGTGGATCGAATTGGCATCCGAGCGGCTGGGATTGCCCACCGATGCTTCGCTGCTGGTGCAGCATGCAATAGGCGAAGGCCCAGCGCAGATGTGGTCGGACGTCGCTGAGTTCAGCGATATCGTTAGCCCAATGAAGCCTTCTAGTAACGGATATGCCTATGATGGCCCGCCCTATGACGCAGGTTCTGCAGATATACTCGGCAAACTTGAGATCAAAGAAGATGGCTTGTATCGAGTTCAAATTACGGATCTGTTTGGCGGAACTAGGAGCGACGCTCGCAATATCTATCGTTTAGTCATTCGCCCAGCGGCTCCTGATTTCGCGCTAGTAGCCTGGCCTTTACATATGGAGTTGCGAAATGGGGATCGTGCCGCTTTCTCCAAACCGATTGCCTTGCGCGGCGGCGCAACGATGGCGATGGAGGTTGTTGTAGTGCGCCGCGACGGCTTTGATGGCGAAATTGAATTGAACATGGAAGGCCTGCCTGAGGGGGTGACCGCCAAGGGACTGAAGATCGCGGCCGGTAAATCTCGTGGCATCCTTTTGATCAGCGCAACGCAAGATGCTCCGCGGGCAATTGCCAATGCCAAGTTCTTGGGTCAAGCCAACATCAATGGCCAAATCGTCAGTCGCCCTTGTCGAATGGCGGAATTGAAGTGGCCAATCCCCGACTCGTGGAGCGACATACCCGAACCAAGATTAGTGGCGGACGTGCCGGTGTCGGTTAGCGGTTTCGAATCGACTCCGCTGACGATTGCCGCTGTCGAAAACAAGGTTTGGGAAGTTTCTGCCAGCGACCAACTCACGATTCCGTTGAAGCACCTTCGCCGCTCCGAGTTTTCGGCTGCGACGTTGCAATTGCGGACGTTTGGTGACGGATTTGATCGGGTCCCTCAGTTCGATGTCAACTTGACCAATGATGGATCAGATGCGGTCTTGAATGTCGGTAGTCTCAAGATTCCGCCCGGCGACTATTTGATTGCCTTCTACGGTGGTGCGGTGGCAAAATACCGCTATTGCCCCGAAGCGATTCCACTTGCCGAAGCCCTGCAACGGCAAGCGGAGAAAGATGCGCTGGCCATTTCCGAAGAGCTCAAGAAACTTGAGAGCGAGGCTGGCAATGCCAGCGCTGCGGAAACCAAAGCGGCCTTGGAATTAAACATCGCAGCCTTAAAGACAAGACAGCAAGCTGCCACTGCGGCCATAGCGGTTGCGGCCGAGCAAGTAAAACAAGCCACGCAAAAGGCTCAGCCAAGAGACATCGTTGACATCGTAGTGTCCGAACCTATCGCGATTCACGTCAAGCCAGCGGAGACAAAATGAGCGACCTATTCAATGCTTCTACGGTTCGTTGCAAGGGTCCCTATGCCTTCGGCCCTGGGTTGGGATCGACCAGCCGACGAGGGTTCATTCGCATGGGCTTGGGCGGTTTCGCGGGCTTGAGTTTGCCGGGTATTTTGCGTTTGCAAGCGCAGAGTCCAACGCCAGACGCAAATGAAAAGAAGAGCGAGAAGACAGCGGTCATCATGGTCTGGAAACCGGGTGGTTGCTCGCACATCGATACCTACGATCCGAAGCCCGATGCCGAAAGCGAATATCGTGGCCCCTTCGGTACGATACCCACTAAGGTGGTTGGCATGCATTTTACTGAGCTGCTACCGATGCAAGCCGCAATCGCAGATAAGTTCACCGTGTTGCGGTCGATGCGTCAGACTGCGGGCGGTCACCCGGCCGGATCGATGCAAATGCTTTCAGGTGACCCTGACACCCGCGACAAACCCAAGCCCAAATATCCAGACTGGATGACGGTCGCCAATTACCTGCGCTCCGTTGCAGGACCGCGCACCAATCCGCTGCCCATGTACGTCGGCATCAATCCACCGCTCGAATATAATGGCCCCGCTTATCTCGGCGACGCGTATTCCCCATTCACCGTAACCGGCGATCCGAATTCGCCGAATTTTGCGGTTCCCAACATCGGCTTGTCCGATCAAAGCGAGATTCAACGCTTGTCGCGAAGGTCAACGTTACGGCAACGACTTGACACGCTTGAACGCGCTTTCGATCAGCAAGGTGAACTCGGCGCGCTAGATCAATTCGAAGCCCAGGCTATGACGCTGCTGACTAATCCCAGAACGAAAGAAGCCTTTGACTTAACCAAAGAAGATGACCGCACGCGCGATCGCTATGGTCGAAACGCTTGGGGGCAGCAGCTACTGATGGCGCGGCGCTTGATCGAAGCCGGTGTTGAAGTATTGACGACCAGTCTCAGCGGTGCACTCTGTGGTCGCGTCCACAACTGGGACGACCACGCCGTGAACCATCATGTGTTTGATGCAATGCGGTTCCGAGCGAAAGCTTATGACCAAGCGGTCTCTGCCTTGATCGAAGACATCTACCAACGCGGCTTGGACAAGCGGGTATTGGTAGTTGTGACCGGCGAGTTTGGTCGGACTCCGAAAATCAGCTATGCGGCCAGCACCGGAGCAGGCGACGCGAGTGCCGCGGCGGGCACGCAACAACCTGGCCGCGATCACTGGCCGCGTGCGTTTTCAAACATTTGGGCTGGTGGGGGCATTCAAACCGGCCGCTTTATCGGTGCCACGGACAAACGCGGCGAGGATTCCATCGAACGTATTTGCGATGCCGGCGATTTTTTGGCGACCATTTATCATCATTTAGGGATCGATTCGGCCAAAACGATGATTCGCGACTTTAACGGTCGTCCAACGCCACTCGTCGACCACGGCAAGCCGATTCCCGAATTGAT
>JANLQO010000186.1:0-15939 GCA_031367855.1 Planctomycetia bacterium
TACCGGAGAAGGCACTCAGTTTCAGGTGGAGTTACCCAACAGTGATCGTCGGCAGTATCAACTTGAGATCTGGATGACTTCGTCAGAGTCTCTCGCTTGGGTTACATCGCTGGACATCAATATCCCTGAAATAGACGGAGCGCAGTTTTTCGATCGATTCTATTGGCAGTTAGCGGTACCTTCTATTCAACATATGGGATTCGCGTCAGGGCCTATGACACCCGAATGGATTTGGAAATGGAACGGATTTTGGTGGAGTCGCGAAAGTGGCATGAAGCAATCGGATTTAGAACGTTGGGTCGGCGCGACGCAACAAACGGATTTACCGTTGTCAGTAAACGGTTACTTGCTGAGTACTTTCGGCGGCGGTCGGTCGTTTCAAATCTGGGTGCTGAGTCGTTTCATGATGTGGTTACCAATCGGATTGGTCGCCATTTTGGTTTCCATTCTATTGATTAGTTTCCGTCTGCTGCGCCATCCTGCATTTTTGCTATTAGCTGCTGGTGGCTTAGCCACCGCAGGTATGCTTGCCCCAGATTTGGCGGTGCTGCTTGGTCAAACGGCAATGATATCGCTTGGATTGGTAAGTTTGGTGTTGATAACGCAAGCGGCGATTGAGAGCCGTGTTCGTCGTCGCAGTGTGTTTACGGTGCGTCCCTCGCATTATACGGAGAGAAGCGACCATTTTTCATTGGCACGCAATGTTAAGATGTCTTCCCCGAGCAGTACCAGAGCACAGTCGCCGGTCATAGCCGATGGAGGCGAATGACCATGTTGCCGAGATTCGCCGTCTGTTTGTGTTTTTGTGTTGCGAGCTTTGTGTCACATTTCAGTTCTGCAGTGCGGGCGCAAGTTCGCGACGATTGGCAAGTGTTGCGCATCTTTGTTCCTGAAGAAGAAGTAGGGGCGCTGGTACCAAACGACTACAATCCGGTTGAACTTGAAGACTTGGCAGGAGCTTTGTCGCGAGAAGCGACTCGAAGATCTCAACTGCAATCGAGTCCGCATATCGCGGACGCACTTTATATTGTTCGCTGTAGTGCTGAAAACTTGGTTTCTGATCAATCCCGTTGGTCGATCAAAACTCCCTTTTCAAACGCATCGCTTAAGTTGGAAGAAACCTCAGTTGCGCTTCGCAACGCCGGAAGTACGCCTGCTGACGACAAACCTTTGCTACCCAGCTTGCGTTTTTCAACGGATGGCACCGCTACCCTATCTAAAATATTGGGTGATACCAATTATTGGTTTGGACTGTCCGCGACTCCCACGGACAGAAGTGGCAAGCAGTCGATCTATGATTTACGATTGCCGGTAGCGACGATGGCCCGCATGCTTATTTCGGCTCCGGAGTCGATAAAAATTACTTCTCCGGATGTGATCGTTACCCAGGTGACGAATCCACGTGAAACACTGCCTGAGAATTGGCCCAGTCTAACTATGGCTGAAGGACAACAGTGGTTCTTGATTCATTTGTCGGGGAAATCAAAATTTCGGCTGATCACGGAAGTGACCGAGCGCAAAGATGCCTTGGATTTCCAGCATTTCGTACGAAGAACCTCGCTCGCTTATACAGCATCGGATAAAGGGATAGCGCTCAGTGCTGATTTTGAAGCGGAGCGAATTGCGGCAACAACGTCACTGCGAATATTACTGGACAGGTCATTGCGCTTACATGCTGCTACGGTCGATGGTACGGAAGCAGATTACCGATTGGTAGCCGCGGATGAAAATAAGTCTGCCTTCGAAATCCTGTTGAACAATGTTCCAGGCGGCAATGCCAAAGTACGAATTGAAGCTGTGATGGATACGGACTTTCCATTCGATGATCTGCTACCAACGATTGAAATAGGGCGGGCTTTTTCATGGGAAGGAAAAACCTCTTTGTTAGCCGAAGACGCGCTGGTAGTGGATCAATTTGAATTCTCTAAGCGCATCGAGTCAGCAAAACCAAAACTTGAGACTACAACGATTGGCAAACGCTGGCTGGCCGATTGGATCGGCATTCCGCCCCGATTTCATGCAAGCATTGGCCGTGCAACACCCACTTGTGAAGTCGACAGCATCACTCGCCTGACGGTTCAGGAGAACTGGATTGCAGCCACGACGAATCTGCGAATCATCTGCAATTCGCTCAGCTCGAATGAGCTGCGTCTGCAAGTGGGAGAGGGGTGGTTTATCGATGATTTAACCATTGGAAAAGCGGACTTTCCGATAAATCACCAACTGCCAGACGGTGCGGCAGGCGATGTCGTTCTGAACTGGGATCGGTTGAATTCCGACATGTCCCTTGACCTGCAATTGGTTGCGCATTTACCTAGGGCCACCGATGTCGAGCAATTGAGTCTGGAGGCACCTCGGGTAGTTACGGTGAGCGGCGGTTCGCAGAAGGATCATTATGCAATCGAGCAGTCAGGCCGCTTTCAAATTCAAGCTAATTCCCTATTGCAACGACTAGAACTGAACGAAGGGGAACTGGCATCTTGGCAAGCGCCACTGCTATCACGCTCGACACCTACACAGCTTTTCCAAGGCCTTGGTGAGCGCGTTCCACCCATTGTTATGAATCGGTCGAGCGGAACGTACGAAGCCAAGGTTATCACCGTCGCGACACCTATCAACGGTCAACTACGAGCGACGTATACGGTGGCGGTACTGCCAACAGCAGGCGCCATCGATTCAGCGAGTTGCGTTCTCAAAATACCTTCAGGAGTTTCACTTCCTACTTGGCGAGTTACGCAAGAGCAAAGCGGCGAACAGATCCCTGTCGCAAAAGCGGTCGTGAAGGCGAGCAGCGAGGGTCCTGAACGAGACTTGCAAGGCAAAACGCGCTTCGATTTTCAATTGCCAGACGCGACGACCAACAAATTTGTTTTGCAGTGCGAAATGCAACTTCCCATTGAAGGCTTGGCGGTTATCAACTTGCCGCTGATTACGATGCCGATGGCAACGGAAACTTGGATGATCTTACCGCGCAATTTTGAATTGCCGTCAGCATCGTTGGGGGTATTCGCCTTACCTAGCAGTATCTGCTGCGACTCGAGCGAGTTTGCACAAACTTTCGAGAAAGAAGCCGACTCAATGGTTGGTTACCGTTACGATCCAAGCGTAGTTACTTCGGTCGATTTGCGTCCAGCGGCTCTAAAACTGGATCGTCGTGCTTGGATTTGGTCGGATTCAACGGAGCATTGGTTGTACAACGATGGACGTGTAGCGCATCAAACTGAATTACAAATATTTGCACCGGAGAGTATGACCCTGGTTGTTAATCTACCTCCGGGTTGGGTTCTGAATCGCATCTTGCTGGATGGAATCGCCTTGGTTGCTGCTCAGCCATTGGATTCGCAGCGAGTGTCGATCGCCATTCCTCAGGGCAGGCACGTACATTTGTCAGTGCGCGCTTCGAGTTCAAATGGTGCGTCTCAGTGGTTGACGCGCGTTCAATTGCTCAAGCCGACATACTCGTTGGCAAGCCTGGATTCAAGTGAAATATTTTGGCTACAGCCGGGTCATATTTCCGTAGACGAAATGCTCGGCAAGGCAGACGCCAGTGTTATGGGGAGATTAAGTCCGGCCAGCTGGTGGCAGTGGTTAAACCCAGCGCGAACAGCACCTGAACCGGACAACGTTGTATCTCAGAGTTGGCGCAAAATGCCCTTAAGGTCTCCCGGCGCCGAATCGAGCCCGGTTCTCAAATATTTTCGAGGTTACGCAAGTGGAACAACTAGTACAGCGCAGGAAAATGTTGAACGCAAGGGCGAAGTGTCCATTTCGGAAGCTCTTGTGATCGATCGCTCATCCTTGTGCGCGCTGAGTGTGGCGATATTCCTGGCTGGAGTTGCATTGAGTTTTTGGCTACTGGGGGACCGCATCCATTGGTGGTGGTTATGCTTAACGTCGTCGATCGTCGCGGTTATGTTGGTCCCTTCGGCTTGCGTTGGAGTAGCGCAATTGACCTCGCTGAGTTTAGTAGGCGGTGCGCTGGCTCGACTCATTCGGCTCGTCACGAGCGCGCGAACTCATCAGAGTGGGGCATGGAGTCATGGTTCGACCATACGACGGGCTAGCGCGAACGCTTCCCTGCTGCTGGTGGTACTATGTGGCGGAAGAGTAGGCAGCGGGCAGGTTCCCTCACTGGGCACGCCGACCAAAAAAACCCCGCCGACCTACGGCGTGCTCATCCCGCTGAATGCTGCGGGCGAGTTATCGGCGAAGCACGTCTACGCGCCCCGCAAGTTAATGAATCTGCTGAATAACTCGGATGCGCAGGACAGCGAAGAACAATTACCTCAGATTCTCGGAGCAAAATACATGCTCAAATTAAGCGGGGGGACCAGCTTGACCCCAAGTTATGTACAGGAATTCACGGCGGAATTTGATTTGCAGTTCAATTCAACCGAGTTCGCATTGCGTTTACCATTCAAAGCGACTCAGTTGCAATTGCTGCGGGGTTCGGTTTCAGGGCAAGGTGTTTTCATCGGTCCTCGCTTGCAACAATCAGCGGACACAATCACCTATCGCCCGCCTGAGACAGGGCGAGTTAGATTGAGATTGCAATTGATTCCCACGACCAAAGACAATGTTGACCGAACCAGTATTGATATCGGCATTCCGCGCATCGCATCGTCTGTTTTAGAAGTGATTGCGGACGACACGTTAGACGTGAATATCAAATCGATTGGGATTTCGAGACGCTTAACCGCTTCCAGTTGGAGCGCTGAACTTGGTCCTACGGATCAGTTACAGGTTGATTGGCCCACGCGCCCGCAACGTACTCCCATGCCCAACCAAGCAATATCTCAGTCTGATACTTGGCTGCACATGAGCGAAGGCTACATTATGGCTGATTGCCAAATTCGCATTAACGGTGCGAGGGCTTTGCCAAAGCAACTCCATTTAGTTCTGGATGCGGCCTGGGAACCAGTTGGAACAGAATGGAACGATGTAAAGTTGATTTCGAGCGAGCAATCGGCAGTTGGGAATCGGCGGATTTACTTGGTGAATCGCGAGTCAGTGAGTGAGCGTGCGGTAATACGAGCGATGATGGTGCCTCGTAATGGTGAAACAGTTTCTACATTAGCGGTTCCGTTTTTCTCGCTCACAGAGTCTGCCGTGACCGGTCGAACGTTGGCGATTTCTGTCGCTGGTCGATCACGCTGGAAGCTAATTGGAAACGAATTATGGAATCGACTGAATGCGGCTGGCACTGACCTGGAATGGGACGCAGGCAAGCCGCCAATGACCGAATTGTGGCGAATTCCCAATGGCTCAGTGAACGGATCTTTACAACGCCTTTCAAGCGATGCAGTTGCGACGGTGGATGAATCTTGTGAGTTGCAGTTGCTTAGCACGCAAACATTGCTGAATTATCGTGCGACTTGGTCGCACTCGCCTGACGCAAAGCTGCTGAGGTTGGAGGTGCCTTTCGATGCGGATCCGAGCAACGTGCGAGTGAATGGCTTGGAAACGGAATATCTACTAAGTGAGCGCGCGAAAGGAAAGTTCATGCTCATTAACCTGGCAAGTGTTCCAGCGGATATTCGTTTCCTCGAAATTCAAATGAAACTCAAGGCCGCGACAGCCGAAGCAGCGCCACTGCCGAGGATCGTTTTGCAGGAAGCCGTAGTTTCAAAATCGCTGTACCAAGTTAACTGTGGGGCGGAATTGAATTGCACCCTGTTTGACAATGAGAAAATTGAGCCGGGGAAACGTCTGCGGTTCACTCAACTTGTCGTCGATCCAACTTCGATGCTGTCAACCTTAACCGCCACTGTTGGTGCCGTCGATTTAGCCAACGGCTACCGTGAATCGACCTATTTGCCAACCATGTACCAGGTACGCAAGCGTTTGCCGATTAAGCTCGCGGCGAATGCGATGGCCCTAATGCGAACCGAACAAGGCTGGCGAGCAACGGTGGAAGTATTGTTGTCCGCTGAACAATCGACTGAGTTTGTGTTCTTTGATGTGCCTACCACCATTCGTGATTTGATTGAATCGTCAGGCTCGCCCTATCGTGTGGCATCTTCGGGGGTTGCCGGTCGGTCGACTTTATGTTTGATTCCACAAGCGGCAGAAAACGGTAAGTCGCGCGCCTTATTTAATTTCCGTTTGCCCACTTTGGGATCTTCCCAGAGCTTAAATATTCCAGATGTTTTCTTTCTGGGAGAGACCGTTAGCAGACCGGTGTTAGCTCTGCCAACTAAGGTCGATGGTCAGCCGGTAAGGTGGTTGAGAGCTGGTCGCAGACTGCCGGATGATACTCTGTCGAAGTCCGGCCTGACACTGGAAAGCGCGAACTTTGTCTATTTCGAAATGGGCGAATCGCAACAGCGAACGTCTTGGCGGCCAAGTGAAACCGAAAGCAATCCAGCTGAAGTACTCTTTGCGTGGGCAGTGATCGATCGAGATGGCGACGGCAATACGATCGGCGCAGTGAATTACTGGATTGATCCCAAAAATCATCTGGACATCGCCATCGAACTGCCAAACGCGGCTCAATTGATTGGCATTCAAACGGGTTCAAACGGCGCCGTTTGGTACTCGGAAAAGCCTGGGTCGGTTCGAGTATTGATGCAACCCAATTACATGCTTGTTCAATTACGAATATTCCTTAGATGGCCGCGTGGCGCTGATAAGGGCATGTCGTTCGAGACGTTTCGAGTGCAGTTGCCGGCGATCGATGCTGAGGGGGTAAAGCAATTTCCGATTGCAGTATTGTCGGCCGACAAGTTGGTAAGTGTAACGTCACAGCACGCCACAACCTCCGCTCCCAAGCTGCTGGCGGGAGATCGTATGGACGCATCCCATTTCAGCTCGCTGCTCGCAACGCGCTGGACAGGTTTGTTGGCGAAGTCGCAGCCGGCGGCTGCCGACTTAAACGACGACGAACTGGCGAGTTGGATCCGAAATTGGATGCCCGAGGTCGTCGGGCTCAATCGTGTGCAAGCCTTAGGCGATATTGGGATTACGGGTGATGTTGCCGGAGGGACCGTGGGTGGCTTTTGGAAGGGATATTTAGAGCAAATCCTAGCGTCGAAGACCGACCCTCGCGACGTTGAATCACTACTGGGAAATGAGGCTGACGCATTGAGCGCGCTCGAACAAGTTAATCTTCATAGGACCAGCGCATTAGTTTCTCCTGGGGCAGCAGCAGAGTGGTATCTTGTCGATTTGCAGACTGGAAATTCGATCAACGATTTGGAGTTTCTGTTCGACCATGATTTTAAACGACCGGCCACAGCGCCGCTCGCGGTTGCTGCGATTTTGACGACAACTGCAAGCGGCTTGGTGTATTTGCTTTTTCGCCGCATGTACGATCGTACCAATGAAGTCTTGTCGAAGCAGGCTTGGCTGTATTGGGTATTCTTAGGAGCGCTGGCTTGGCTGTTTTTACCCGTTTTTTGGCCCAGCATAGTAATCGCGTTGAGTTCGCTTGGGATGTTAACAGGGCAACTTTTGAACGCCCGTCGTCGCCAACTCGCCATGCGAGGCTGAGTGTCGTAGCTCACGCCACCAGTTGGGAAAGATCGTCACTGTCGAAGATTTCCGTAGTGGGGGCGAAGCATTCAATGAGCTTGCGATTGTCCAGGCTGTTCGCGGCGGTGGTATTGGGAAGCTGATTCAGGACAATTGCTTCGACGCGAAGTCCGCGTTTTTGGGCGGCTTCCAGCGTTAGCAGCGTGTGATTTACCGCCCCCAGACGGTTCGCCACAACGAGCAAAAGCGGATAGCCAAACTGTACGGCGAGATCTAGTACCGTTTGCCGCGGAGAGATCGGAGAAAGCGCTCCTCCCGCTCCTTCGACAATCAGCAAATCGCAGCGACCGAGCCACCAATTGGCGCCGGTCAACAGAAGTGCTTCGTCCACGGTACGCCCTTCCATGGCTGCCGCTACCGGCGGCGCGACTGAGGCGGCAAAGTGCTGCGGGCAAACTTGTTCTAACTCGCAAAGTTGATTGGCGGCCTCGCGCAACAATTCCCTATCACTAGGGCAAGAATCTATGCTACCGCTGGCTACGGGCTTGTAAACGCCAACTCGCATGCCCATTTCGACAAGCAATTTAGCGAGGCGGCAGGCCACAAATGTTTTGCCGACCTCAGTATCAGTTCCGATCACAAACAGCCCTCCACTGCCCAATCGCTGGCGACTGAACCGGTTGCCTGTTTGGCTGGGCTTGATAGCATGGGTCGAAGAGTCATCGTTCATTTGAGAATTCAGTCCAGTCGCTGCGGTTGGTTCGCAGAGTCAATGGTTAGGGTATTGTCTATGTCGCGGTCACAGGTGGTACAGTTAGCTTTGGTGCAGATGAGTTGCACGAACGACAAGCAAGCAAACGTCGAAAAAGCGCTCGCACGTGTGGCAGAGGCTTCCAAAGCGGGAGCCAATATCGTCTGCTTGCAAGAAGTTTTCAATACGCAGTACCCTTGCCAAGCTGAGGTACACGATCGATTCGAATTGGCCGAAGAAATCCCTGGGCCGACGAGCCAGAGGTTGCAGCACGCCGCCCAGGCACATGGCGTCGTGCTAACTTGTTCGATCTTCGAACGTCGCGCGCACGGATTGTATCACAACACGGCCGTGACTTACGATGTAGATGGTCGCCTAGCGGGCATGTATCGTAAAATGCACATTCCCGATGACCCGTTGTATTACGAGAAATTTTATTTCACTCCTGGCGATCTTGGGTTTACAGTTGCCAAAACTAAGTATGCGAGTTTAGGCATAGGCGTATGCTGGGACCAGTGGTATCCCGAGGCAGCACGCTTGTTTGCACTCAGCGGAGCTGAAATTCTGCTGTACCCAACAGCCATCGGTTGGATTCCTGAGGAACGTGCAGAGTGTGGAAAGACTCAGCACAGTTCCTGGGAGATATCGATGCGGGCCCATGGAATTGCCAATGGCGTTTATGTCGGTGCCGCGAACCGTGTTGGGCTGGAAGGAGGTTTGCAATTTTGGGGAGCCTCGTTCGTTTGTGACCCAAGTGGTGATATCCTTCAGCGAGCAAGCCATGAGTCCGAAGAGATTCTGATTGTGCCCTGTGACCTGGCTCGCATCGATACCACGCGAACCCATTGGCCATTCTTGCGTGATCGTCGTATCGACGCTTATGGCGAAATTACAAAACGTTACATCGACAAGAATTAGTTCAGCATTCAAATTCAAATTCAGTTCAGTCCTGTGAGCAGCCTATTATTGTGATCAATAGAAACCATCAAAGCCCGCATACTTGGCCCGCCGAATGGGAATCGCAATCAGCGACCTGGATCGCGTGGCCCCATAATCAACAGACTTGGCTCAATCGATTTGAACAGATTCCACATGTGTACGAGCAATTCATTCTTGCATTGTCGCGGGTCCAAGCAGTGCATGTATTGAGCGGATCGAGCGGGCTGCTTTATCCGGCCAGCAGGAATTTGGCGAACGTGCCCAACGTGATTATTCATGAAGTTGTAACCAACGACACTTGGATTCGCGACTACGGGCCGACCATTGTGAGGCGGCGGGATGACGGAGTGCTGGTGGGCGTAGATTGGCAATTCAATGCTTGGGGCGGCAAGTACCTGCCATGTGACGACGATGCGCGGGCGGCTCAAGAGATTTGCAAAATCCTTGGCTGTCCTCGCAGCATTTCGCCGCTGTACTGCGAAGGGGGCGCGCTCGAAACGGACGGCTTGGGAACGCTGTTGACGACTAGCAGTGTGCTCATGAATCCCACTCGCAATCCGGGCTGGACACGCGAGATGGTTGAAGGCGAACTTCAACGACAACTGGGTGTCACGAATTTCATCTGGGTCGATGGAGGGGGTCTGTTGGGAGATGATACGGACGGACATATCGATCAGCTTGCGCGATTTGTGGCTCCGGGTGTGGTGGTCGTAGCCCAGAGCAGTCGAACGGATGATCCGAATCGCGCGGGACTTGCCGAAAACCTTCGCATACTAAGCGCCGCCAAGCTGGCGAATGAACAACGTATTAAAGTGCATGCGTTGCCAACTCCTGCACCACGCTTCGTCGATGAAAAGCGAGTGCCGGAAAGCTACTGTAATTTTCTGTTTGCCAATGGCATCGTGATAGTTCCGACGTTCCAATCGGATGCAACAGATCGGGCTGCAGTGCGTTTGTTCGAACAACTGCTGCCCGATCGAAAGATCATTCCGCTTGACGCAACGCATCTGATTTGGGGCCTCGGCGCGTTTCACTGTGCATCGCAACAGCAACCGGCGGACAAGTCGTAGTGCAAACCATTCTGACGATCGAAACAACTTGCGACGAAACTGCTGCTGCCGTGCTCGATCGCAACCACCGTGTGCTGGCCTCGGTGATTGCCAGCCAGCAAGAAGTGCATGAACGATTTCAAGGCGTTGTGCCGGAATTGGCCGCAAGGGCGCACTTGGAACGGATTGCTCCAATTATTGCCAGCGTTATTACCGACAGTGGCATCGAACCCGCACGCGATCTAGCGGCTGTGGCGGTAGCGATTGAGCCCGGGTTGCCCGGATCGCTAATTGTTGGTTTGTCGGCCGCGAAGGCGCTGTGTGTCGCTTGGAACAAGCCGTTGGTGTCTATTAATCACGTGCAAGCGCATATCTATGCGTGCCAGCTGGGGCGCGCAGAGAGTATCTTTCCATGTGTTGGATTTGTGGTTAGCGGTGGGCACACGAATTTGTATCATTGTCGATCAGCGAATCATTGGCAGTATCTTGGCGGCACGATAGATGATGCCGTCGGTGAAGCGTTCGATAAAGTAGCGGTAATGTTGGGGTTGCCCTATCCCGGTGGGCCACATATCAGCCGCTTGGCGAAACTCGGCGACCCGCAAGCTTACAATTTGCCGAGGCCCATGGTCAGCGATCGCAGTTCGTTAAACCTGAGTTTTTCTGGACTGAAAACAGCCGTGCGCTATCATTTGGTTGGCACCGGCAAGCAGGATTTTCAGTCACTGGTTCTCACGGACACACAGCGCGCGAATATGGCGGCAAGTTTTCAACGTGCAGCGATCGAATGCGTAACCGCCAAGGCGCAGTTGGCTCTCGAGAGGTCTGGGTTGCAGCGTTTGTGCGTGGGCGGCGGAGTAGCAGCGAACGAAGAGTTGCGCCGGCAGCTTCAGACGCTAGCCATCCAAGGCAACTTCGAGCTGCTGATTTCGCCGCTTGAGTTATGCACCGACAACGCCGTGATGGGGGCAATTGCATGGGAAAAAGTCGATTCGGGCGATTTCTCGCCCCTAGATATCGACGTTCAGCCTGGATTGCTCCGAGGAGAGTGAAGTTGGTTCGACATTTGCATGCTTAAAAACTGCGGTTGGCGAGTGTCATTTTTACGAGCTACGCATTGCGAATCACTAGCATGGAACGCTTAGCAACGTGATGCGCTGCATTGAGTTTGGTCAGATTGACTTAAGGAACAGCGTTCCATGTTTCGTAGCGTTAAGCTCGGGTCCGTTGGCGGGGTTGCAGTTTATGTTCACTGGACCTTTTGGATGCTGTTGGGAATCTACGCGATTTCCGAAACGGCACAGACTGGATTGGCGGGCGGCATCAAAGCGGCGTTATTTATCGGTTCGGTGTTCGCGTGTGTGCTCGCGCATGAGTTCGGCCATGCTGCCGCTGCGGGCTACTATGGTATCAAGACGACGGACATCACACTCATGATTGTCGGAGGCATGGCCCGGCTTGCCAGGCTGCCTGAGAAGCCAGTTCACGAGTTCGTAATCGCAATTGCAGGACCAGCGGTGAATGTCGTCATTGCGTCTACTCTGTTCGCTGTAGTGGCCTTAGGGGCCTTAATTGCCGAGCCATCCGAATGGCTGAGCAGCGCATTGTCATTCGCTCAAATTCTACTCATTGCAAACGTAGTTTTGGTGCTGTTCAACATGTTACCAGCATTCCCGATGGACGGCGGTCGGGTTTTCCGCAGTCTACTGGCCATGCGGCAGGGTCAATTGCGCGCGACGGAAACCGCCGCTCGAGTCGGCCGCTGGATGGCATTGCTGTTCGTCGTAGCGGCGATTTTTATGGGAGAATTTCCATTGTTGCTTGTCGCAGGTTTTGTCTACTTTGCGGGTTCGGCGGAATTAATGCAGATGCGTTTGCGTTCGATGGCTGGAGTAACTGCAGAAACAAATGGGAACAATCCCTACGCAAGCTTTGAATATTCTTCGAAACCGTACTCACCTTTTGAATTTCGAACCACCCGGGGAGACGATATTATTGACGCCATTGAGGTCCGCGAAATACGTTGAGACTAACAAACTATTTTCGATCGCTGACTTTTCGCCAGCCGAATGAATGCAAATTGCGGGCGTCGATGTATCGGGCGTCAGTATTCGCGGATTTAAGCGACACAACAATCAACTCGCGACCGTCGCGCTGAGTGCTTGAAACGAGACATGCTCCGGCGGCGTCCGTCGTACCAGTTTTGACGCCTGCGAAACCATCGATACTCAAAAGGCGGTTCGTATTTTCCCATTTTACATGGCGTTGGTAACCGCTTGGCACGGAGACTTCGCAGCCATGTTGCCGACACGTCACATAGCTGCGAAATCGTGGCAGGTCCAACGCAGCCCGAGCTAGTCGAGCTAGATCGGTCGCCGTCGACAAATGATCTTCGTGGGTTAGCCCGTGTGGATTGACATAATGAGTATTCGTCATCCCCAGCTCAGAAGCGGTCGTATTCATACGCGAGATAAAGTGTTCATAGGATTGCTCGTCATCGAGCCCAAGAACTTCGGAAAATTTGCGGCCAAAGTGTTCTGCAAAAGCCACGGAGGCATCGTTGCCAGATGGGAGCATCAAGCCGTACATCAATTCTTCGACAGTCAATTGCTCGCCCGCTCTGACTCCCGAAGTCGATCCAATGGTATCGTCCGCTCGCTTGGAGAAGGTGATTACTTCACTCAACACCTCCGGACGCTTGGCGGCAGCTTTCAAGACGAGATACGCAGTCATGATTTTCGTCGTACTGGCGACATGCATCCGAACGTCTGCTTTGTGACTGGCAATGGGTTCGCCGTTTTGGCGGTCCATAATTAGCCACGAATCGCAACTCACTTGAGGCGGCCCATGCGGATCATCCGCAGTGCTGAATGTCAATTTTTCAGTATTCACTAACGATGGCTCTGGAACTTGGGGGTCGCTTTCGATCAATGTCCCTAGTTGACTCCAGGTCGCCGCATCCACAACTCCTGATGCATCGATTTGTCTTTGTCGCTGAAAGAACCTTACGGCAGCTTCGGTAGCGGGTCCAAAATCGCCATCGATCGTCAAATTACTTGGCGGCGATGTTCGCGCGTTCAGTGTTCGCTGGAGGGCTTCAACCAATTCGCCGCTCGCGCCAAGCTTTAACTCTGCGCTTGTTGTCGCTTCAGCACCTTTCCGGCTCGGCGGTGCAGCGAACACTTCATAAGTTGCCTTCGCAATCTCCGCGCATAAGCGATTTGCGGCGTTGTCTTCCGTCCAACGCGTATCGGCATTGTTGTCTGTCAACACGCACAGGGCAATCGTGCAATCTTTGGCCATCAGCAAGCCAGCATCCGTGCGCACGCGTGTCACCGAACCCGTTTTGTGAGCCACTTTGACGTCAGGCGGCAGGAGCAATGGAAATCTTGCTTTGTCATCGCAATGCAACAGGTGATCGAGCATAGCTTCGGTCCACTGTGGCTTTGCCAGCTCGCCTCGTTTCAACTTGGCGAGCAAATTCACCATATCCACTGCGGTGGTACTACCCAGACCAAATTTTTTGCTGCGGTCAGGCGAAATCGTGGTATCGCCACGAAACACTTTGGCATTCAACTGGGTCTCAGGAAAGCCCAGGTCGTTCATTGCCTTGGTGGTCGAAGGCAATCCGATCGCATCGACAACCAAGTTCGTGGCTGTATTATCCGAGTAGACAATCATCAAGCGAATCGCGTCGCGGAGTGAGAGAGTCGTGCCGGGCGAAAAATGGTTAGTCAAAATTCCTGATCCCTGGACCATATCTTCCTGCCGTAGTTCGATGCGTTGTTCCAAATCGACCTTTCCTGCTTCAACTTGGCGATAGGCTTCGACCATCACTGGCAGCTTGATGAGACTGGCCGTTGGCATGGGCATGTCGCCGCGATGGGACCAAAGCGTATCGCTTTCAAGGTGGTACAGGGCCACGGCCACGTCGCCTTTGTAATCCTTGAGCAACGGCAGAATGGCTTCTTCAGGTGACCGGGAGACAGGTATCTGGGCGGAGGCAAATTGTTGGATGCCGTTATATATCACGAGCACTAAGACAGTCCGTACTATGCCACAGCAAAATGACCGCATAAAATCGCTCCAGGATTGCCACTTCGTTCGCCGCCGCGTCGCAACCGGACCTAAGAGAAAGTTTCGAATCAAGAAAAAGTTGATTGTAGCTGGATTCCATGCCGCAATGATCTCCTGCTGCGTCAGGCCGAACTCATGCCGAGCAGACTTGTCGCTCAGAATGCCCCTTTTCGTGACCACATCGAATCGCCATCGTCCATCTCTCAACCTCCTTACTGCCGATCTGCCGGGATAGACGGGATCAAACCCTTGATTGAAGGCGATCTCCTGAACTTCTCTTGGAGCCTTGCGAACGTCCCACCTGCGAGGTCTTGCTGGCAGAGCCGCATCACTTCACCTTCCTAATTTGTTTCGTCGCCTTCTTCGCATCGAAGGCTTCCGGGTCGAACGGTCCCCGCCAGTCCATCATTTCCTCGTGTTGCTCATGCCGGGGATCAGCAATGGCGGCAAGGTAATCGCTGTATCCCCACGGTCCACCACAATCTTCTGGTGGGCATGCTCGTTCTCCTTCGAGGCAAATCGGGGACTTCGTCTTAGCGTCGGCGGGCGGGGTCCCCTCAAACAAGATCTCATGCCGCCAGCCGTCGCCGAAGTCGTATTCGTAAAGCCACGTTGCCTTCCCGCTCGACTTCGGCAGCAACTTGCTCAGGAGAACGTCCGTCTCGTCCTCAAACTCCATTCCGAAATCGTCGCCGTCCGGGGCCGGTTGGCTATATTGTACGCCGCCGATGTCGAACTGGTGCAGGTGGTAATTTTCCCAACCGAATGCCGCCTGGATGTATTCATGGAGATCGACCAGGGTGCAGTCGGGAACCTGTATCCGTCGCCAGATCGCCGGTTTGATGTCGAGCAGCTTGATCTTGAACTGGAACAACAGGTCGGTCTTGGCGGGGCGTCGTGTCGTTGGGGATTCGAGAGCGATGACTTCGGCGTGTTCTTCCTCAAAGAACTTGACGACCCGGACCATCACAGCGAGTAGCCGTTTCTTGTGCAGGCTTTGGGCGTAGACCGCAGCTTGGCCGGTTTCATCGTGGACCTTGTGCAGTTCGTTCCAGGTGACGGGGACGACATGCGTACCCTCACCGGCCTGTTCGAACTTCTTCTTGAGGTTCCGGCTCAGGTTGGTGCATTCGAGCAGCGTCTCCCGCTGCTGCTGGGTGAGTTTGAGCGGGTACGTCTCGTTGGCCTTCTTGGTTCGCTTGGGACGGAAGACTATCGGCCCTGTGTCGTTGCCCGCCAAATAGTCCTCCAGTCCCTTCTGGAGTTTCTGTCGAGCCTGGGCCGGGGTCAGGGGTTTGTCGTCATGTGTCATTTTGAGTCTCCCTATATCTGCAACTGGCAAGTTCTTGCAACTCTTTGTAATTCGCCACTCTACCGCAAACGGTCGATGTACAGTTCGATGTTATAGTCGTCGATGTATCGAGGACTACCCTATGCAACTCAACATCTGCGAAACTCCAAATGACTAGGATCAGCAAGTCATCCAGTGCAGTGTCAACAGAAGTACTTATTAGGAATGATCCTCGCCATTCTTTGGTGCGTTCTCTTTCTTACCTATCAGTTGTCCATACTCGTCAGCGGTTAACTGCTGGATACGATCACCGGCAAAAACTATGATTGGCGTGTTGGTTTGCTTGGCTTTGGCGACTA
>JANLQO010000188.1:0-8529 GCA_031367855.1 Planctomycetia bacterium
CGCAGATCGTCGAACTAGCGCGAACTTTGGCGGAGTTGGTGCCCGAGGAATCTAAACCCTTCTTTGATGACCTGCAAGCGCCGAAGGCTTATTCAAAAATCTTGTTCCGTATCGCCGCCATCTACTTCGCTCGACTCCATCCTGAGGCGCGCCACAAATCCAGTTGGCCCGCTCGATTCCAACTAATGAATACCGCCTGGACGGTCATGCGTGGGACAGGTCGGACGCCGACGATCGACAAGATCTTTCCGGTCGCCAACATGGAGGCGCTTGAGATACCGTTGGGAGTCATGCGACCCGAGATGTACGTACCGCTAGCGCGATTCATGGAGACGAATTCCGCTTCGTTCATGTATGCAATATCAGACCGGCAGAGTTGGTCAGTCATCGACAGTATCCGCGGATTGGCGCTGCGATTTCCTGTCGCGCTGTGGATGCTCAGATGGCTTGCGCAGGGTCGCCAGCCGACGGTTCAGGACGTTTTGCAGGTAGTGGTTGCTCTCGATCGCAGTCAAGGTTACGCACCGTTGTGTGGTACAAATCATCGTTGGCGGCTCTCGATGCTGGGTGCCAACGGGGAACTGGAGCGCTTGGTGGTGTGGTACGCACGCTAGACGGAAACGCTGTGAAGCGATGGTCAAGCGGCTTTGGCGGCGGCGGCCAGTTTACGCCGGGCTTGAACCACATAGGCTTGGCCAGCATAAGAGACGCGATGCGACGTGACTTCGAATCCACTGCGCGCGAGTCGAGCGACGAGTTCATCAATGGGATAGAAATGGAATCGACCACGGCGCGCTTCCTGTTTCAGCCAACGTCCGTAAAACTGCATCCGCAAAGCATTCGCCAGAACTCGGCCAGCGTGCGTAACTTTGTGACCACCTTTGAGCGACCGGAAAAGCACTTTCCAGAATCCCGGATTTGGTACGTTGATCGAGAATACAAATTGACCGGAGGGCTTGAGTACGCGGGCAATCTCGTGGAGCAAATTCATAAAGGCAGTGTCGTTGTACTGGCCAGTCACCGGATCAACTGATTCCGCGTACGAAATCGCCAGTCCCGAAATGACGCCATCGAACGATCCGGTAGCAATCTGCGGCAGGCCATGGCTGAAGTCGACTTGCTGAAACTGGATTTGCGCTTCAGTCGCCTGTGGCGTGACAGTCGTTCGCAAACGGGCGATAGCATCCACGTTCACGGCAGCACAGTCGGTCGCGAGAATCCGACCAAGAGTACCACCTCCGCTTTGCCAAAGCGTTGCGGTCAACTGCCCCGATCCGCAACCGAGATCCAACCATTGATCGCCTTCACGCAATTCGACTGAGTTAAACGTGTCGCGCACAAGTTCCTTATAAGGTCGCCCGTTCTTTTGATCCCAAAACGCTTTCGCACAATTGGCATCATGCCAGTAATTCTTATCAAAGCTCATTGCGAATCCTTCGTTTTCAAGCCGTCTTGCGCAGCGACAAAGCTTCAAGCTGCTCCAGCTCCGCCACACTTTCGTTTTTCAAAACCTCTTCGAGTCGAACGAGCGCGCGGGCCACTGTTGCGCCGTCGAGCACTCGATGGTCGTATACCAGCCGCATGTTGACAGTTCCCTCAGCATCGATTGGGCCGTAGTTGAGTGTGCTGGTCAACGGGGACAGCGGATGTAGGGACTCCGCGCCTAGGCTGGCATACACACTGACGCCGAACGTACCAAAATGCCGCGCGCGATAGTAGCCCGATCCATTCAAACCGATCCACCACAGCGTGCGTCGCAGAATTGTGGGGAACCAATACATCTTTTTCGCCAAGCGGTACGATCGCAAGTTCTCGATCGGTTCCTCACGGGCTTGACGCAAACAAGCGTCGAGACTCGTGAGACTATTCTCAATCAAGTCGCCGATCCGCAAAAAAGCGACTGCCGATTCGCCATCGACCACCTTCTCGATGGCAATGCTGGCCAATGAACTCGGATGCTGATAAAGATGTGCCCAGGGGAGCGCGAGGTAGGATTGACGCAAGGACGGAAACTCTTGGCAAACGATCGCATAGGCTTTCGAAACGATCGTCACCCAACTCGGCGGGCTAGCTAATCGTTTGCGTGCGGCCAGCGTATTGCGGATGTTCATCGTGCGCTGGACCGGAATGCTGGGGATTTTCTGCGAGAAATGCAGCAAGTCAATGATATATTGTCTGGGTAGAGAAAGCCGAATGAAGCGGCCCGCCCGGCCTTGTCCTTGGGTCATGGGTCAATCCTTTAAAGTGCTTTTCCTCTTGATAACAAACTTTGCTTGAAATCGCCACCTCAACTCTAGCCCCCCTATTTCAACGCGAAACATGTGTTTATTAGTGCTATACTACGACATCGTTTTTAGGGGGCATCCAGATTGAGCATACGCGACAATTAGGGTTGCCGTTCCTTGGGTCGCTCCTGCCGGATGCGACTACTGCACACTGGATGCTTTCACTCAAACCACTTCGTTCAAAACCATGCATATTTCTAAAGTTTTTCGACAACTGCGTTGGCTGCTAATGCTAACGCTAGCATCAACAAGCGGCTGCGGCGGTTGTCGGCGCGACAGCGAAAAGCTGACTCGTGAAGAAATTGAAAAACGGGCAAAGGAACAAAAAGAGTCGCTCGAAATGAGCTCACTTCTGACTCTGCCGATCGACAGCCAGACTAAGGTCGCTACCGTTAAGCCGGGGCACTGGTTTGAAAGCCAGCAGCAATTCAAATCAAACCGCGAAGATATGCAAGTCGTGGCCGTGGGGGACCTTGAACGCGGCAACGCGCCCGTGAATCTACCCGGCACGAATATGATCAACGAGTATTCGCGACGCACTAGTCTGCCCAAGGGCCAAACAAAAACTGTCGACCTCCAGTTCTTTATCCCTGATTCTGGCACTAAGAACGAGGACCCCTTTGCGACGCCGTCCCGCTTGATGTTGCGGACCCAATTGCGAACCTGGCCATTGATGACACCCATTCTGCAGACTCCATCAGTTCAAGGTGCAAACGAACTTGGGCGGTCCGAATTTCAACTCGTTGTGCTTAGCCCGCAAGCGCTCTCATACGAATTTCTCACAGTGCTGGACGCTGTCTACTGGCGCGGGGACGATCTGGGCGAAGCACCGCGCACGCGCAGCTATCAGGTTTCATTGCTCAAATCTCAAGACGGCAAATATGCGCTGCCACACTCGATGCTAACGATGACGGCCACAGCGGTGCTTATTTGGGATGACGTTTCAATCGACGAACTTACTACGGATCAGCAAGAGGCGATCATCGATTGGTTGCACTGGGGCGGGCAATTGATTATCAGCGGTCCAAGCAGTTGGTCGCGACTTCAGAACTCGTTCATCTCCCCCTACTTGCCCGCCACATCAGCCGACGCAGCCGAGTTCAATACTGCGTCGTTCCAAGAGATTTCAGACAATTGGAAAGTGCCTGACCTTAGTAGTCGAGAGCAAACGCCACTTGATATTCTCGGGCCTCCAGTAGGTGGATTGAAATTCAAGTTGGCCGATGGTGGTCAATGGTTGCCTAAGAGCGGTGAATTGGTGGCGGAGCGTCAAGTCGGGCGCGGCCGCGTTGTCGTAACGGCCTTTCCTATGCGCGAACCTCGCCTAACGAAGTGGAAGTATTTTTCGAGTTTCTTTTCGACAGGCCTGCTTCGCCGTGCGCCGCGGATGATTACCAATTCGAATGAGGGAATGAAGATTCAGAACTGGGCACCACCCTTCCAGTCGCTCACCAAAGACGCGCGCATGCACTCGAATTTTCGAATTTTGTCGCGAGATCTTCCGCTGTCAGTGGGTACCCTTCCACAGGATCCAGGCAGTTCACCGGTCCCCGAGAATCCCAACTTGGTGACCACACAGAGAGGCAATTCCACACCAACTGGTGCGGCCGCAGCAGCGAATGCCGAGCAAGTGGTGCTGCAGTCGAATCAAAGCAGCACCGCGCCACTAACGAGTTTGGGAATGAATGCGGCGACCAAAGTTGACGCCAGCGATCCTGAAGCGATGCGGTGGGGCGGAAATGGTGCTGCGTGGAACGATTACTCCGGCCTTTCGTATCAATCGAAATACGCATTGCGCAAAGCGGCAGGTATCAAATTGCCCGATCTTTGGACGATCATTTATCTTGTCAGCGGATATCTATTGTTCCTGGTGCCAGTCAACTGGATCATTTTCCGATCGCTAGGACGACTAGAGTACGCATGGATCGCGGCGCCGATACTCGCCCTCGTTGGCGTGGCGGTTGTGACGCGTGTTGCGAGATTAGACATCGGTTTCGCGCGACGTACGACGGAAATTGCGTTGCTTGAATTGCAAGGTGAACACTCACGCGGACACCTGACTCGCTACATCGCTTTATATACGGCGTTGTCAACCAACTATACGGTCGAATTTCCAGAAAGTGGCAGCGTCGTCTTACCGCTGGGCGATGTCACCCGTGTCCTGCGTCGAGCCGGAAGTTCGACGCGAAACTTGCGAACCAACTACGGCGCTTCTGCTGGCGTGCAGCTCGAACCGTTAACTGTCTACTCGAACTCGACCGAAATGTTACACGCTGAACAAATGGTCTCTTTGAAGGGCGGTATCAGCTTGGAGAAATCCGAAGACAGCCAGCGCTTGAAGCTGATGAATGCTACCGAACTGGCACTTACGAGCGCACTGGTGCTGAGCAATGTAAATGGCGATGTGTTCTATGCATGGCTCAACGCAGTGGAACCCAAGAGTCTGAAGGATCTTGAATTCAAGCTTGCAAATGCTGAATTATGGAAACATTGGGACGCGCATTTAGAGACCGCGTCGCCGACTATCATCGAAGGGAAAACTGACGCCATAGAAAACCTGTGGATAGGAGGCATATTGAAGGATGTGGTAAATCGAACGCCACTGATGCCAGGACAGTCGCGTTTGTTTGCTTATACCGACGATCGTCCTGGTGAACTGACCATTACACCCAAGGAAGATCAATTCGCTGGTCGCTGCATTGTCGTCGCTCACTTGAGTTCGCATCAACTTGGCCCAGTAACTCCCGATCAATCAATCTGGAGTAATCGAGCTGAAGGCGCGCCGCCCGACGCCGCCGAAGTTGACGAAACGGAACCATAAAAGAGTGGAACGACTGATAGTGTGGAACGCTTGTCCTCAATGAATCCGTGAATTTGACTTCGCACTGCAGAGGGCATTGTTTCGACAAGCTTGAAGTAGGTGGAATACTCATGCAACCCATTAATCGCCGACGGTTCACTTGTGCTGCCGCGCTGACGCCGCTGGTTTTTGGTGCGGTGCAATCGAGCAGCGTGGCTCAACAAACCGATCCATTGCGCCAGAAGATCCGCGTGGGGCAAATTGGAACTAAGCACGCACATGCGATCGGAAAACTGCAAACGGCGATTAAACTGAGTGATCACTTCGAGGTAATGGGCGTGGTCGAAGCGGATCCCGCGCAGCGCAAAAAGGTCCAAGACACCCAGCCGTTCGAAAACCTAGCGTGGATGACTGCGGAGCAACTGCTTGAACAACGCGGATTGCAATTGGTGCTGGTCGAGACCGAAATCGATCAGCTGCTCGCAACCGCCGAGCAGTGTTTGGCGGCCGGTATGCATATTCATTTGGACAAACCCGCCGGAGCATCGCTGAAGGACTTCGCGCGCGTCACCAAACTGGCGGCGGACAAACAGCGCATGATTCAAATGGGGTACATGTTCCGTAGCAACCCAGCCTTTCAATTTTTGTTTGAAGCTGCAAAAAACGGCTGGTTGGGTGACATTTTCGAAATTCACGGAGTCATCAGCAAGCAAATCGCAATCAACGATCGCGCCGCATTGGCGCGGTATCGAGGCGGTTCGATGTTTGAACTGGGATGTCACCTGATCGACGCAGCGGTCAAACTGCTCGGCAAACCAACCGCTGTTGTTGCCGTAAATCGCAACACCCACCCAGAGGTCGATCAATTGAACGATAACTGCTTGGCCGTTTTCCATTACCCTAAGGCAACCGCGACGATTCGCAGCAGTTTGGTTGAAGTGGAGGGTAATCGGCGGCGGCAATTCAGTGTATGCGGTACGCAAGGAACCATCGAAATTGAGCCGCTCGAACCACCTCATTTGACGTTGACGTTGGATCGACCGCAGGGAAAATTCCGCCAAGGAACGCAAGTGGTTGAATTAGCGACGATGGGTGGGCGGTACGATAGATGTCTGCTAGATTTTGCCGCAGCGATTCGCGGCGAGCGCGATTATGGTTATTCGTTGGAACACGATCTAGTAGTTCAAGCTTGTGTGTTGCAAGCGAGCGAGATGGAGTGAAGTTCGGCAAAGAAGAAAGTCGGTTCAGTGCGTAAGATTTTGGTTACCGGTGCGGCGGGGTTTATCGGATTTCATTTAGCCCAAGCCCTCCTGGCTCGTGGCGAGCAAGTCGTCGGCCTCGATAATTTGAACGACTACTACAGCGTACAACTGAAACGCGATCGATTGAAGCAACTACTGCCGCTGGACGGTTTTCAGTTCGTCGAAGCTGACTTGGCAGATGGTGCTGCGATGAAGCAACTGTTCGCCCAGCACAAGTTCGAACGCGTAGCGCATTTGGCCGCTCAAGCCGGTGTGCGCTATTCGCTGACAAACCCTGAAGCCTATGTCCAAAGCAACTTGGTTGGATTCTGCAATTTGCTCGAAGGGTGCCGGCACAGCGGCGTCGGCCATTTGATGTATGCCAGCAGCAGCAGTGTTTACGGCACCAATAAAGTCCAGCCGTTCTCAATTCATCACAACGTCGACCACCCGGTTAGTCTTTATGCGGCGACCAAGAAGGCCAACGAGTTGATGGCTCACACGTACAGCCATCTGTACAACCTACCGACCACGGGCCTGCGATTCTTTACCGTGTACGGTCCTTGGGGTCGGCCCGACATGGCCATGTATCTGTTCACGAAAGCGATTACCGAAGACCGCGCAATTGACGTCTTCAATCATGGCAAGATGCGCCGCGATTTCACTTACGTTGACGACATCGTTGAAGCCCTGGTGCGTTTGGTCGATGTGATTCCCGCACCCAACGCGGATTGGGATAGTTCGCATCCAGACCCTGGCAGTGGTCAATGTCCGTATCGCGTGTACAACATCGGCAACAACCAACCGGTCGAGCTGGCTTACTTTATCGAAGTGCTCGAGCGCAGCCTCGGTCGAACGGCGAAGAAAAATTATCTGCCGTTACAACCTGGCGATGTGTTGGAAACCTTTGCAGACGTTAGCGATCTTGAACGCGTCATTGGCTTTCGCCCAGCTACCTCGATCGAAACAGGGGTCGCTCGGTTTGTCCAGTGGTATCGCGGCTACCACACGTGAGCATGCATGGCTCTCACCGCCATTTCGACATCAGCAAATCTCGTTCGCGGATCTTGCGTACTACCTCACTTTCTGCACCGCGGGAAGAAGCAAACCAATGAGAATGGCGATGATGGCGATGACCACCAGCCCCGGCGGTCGGTCGGTCACAAATCGGCCGGTGTTCGCGATGACTGTTCCGTCGCTGAATTCCACCGAGTCGCGCCAGCGGAAGTGCATCTCGCTGATATTCTCTCCGTTGACGACCCATTCTGTGCCACCCACCAGCAGATCGCCATTGGCGGATGTGAACACCACAACGCCCGCGCCCAACAACAGGCCCGACTCGTCCACAGGCACGAGCGTGACTTCGCCCACGGCTGAGAACCTGCCTAGATGCGATGCGGTACCCTCCATCGTGAACGGGGACGGCCCATCCGAAACGTAGTCGATTGTGCCTTTCCAATTCTTCATCTTCACGGCTGATGTGGATGCGAAGACGGCCCGGGTGGCCACAGTGAACGAGGCAAAGGAAGCGGCAATTGCACCAAGTGCTCGGCGCCGGTTGAATGGTCGGTTCATCATCGTTGCTCCTGAGGAAAGTAAATTGAAACATTGAAAGACAAGCTGCATCTACGTGTGCCAGAACGCGAGACAGCCACTCCCTGCAACCCCGGTTTCGACGAGCTAGGCTACGATTCGCTAGTCGCAGGGTTTTGCGAAAATCCTCCTCCGGACGAAACCAATGATTGGCAAGTGGCTGAAATTGATATAATTTGGTCGGTGGCTGACAGCTTGCTGTAGGTCGGTCGCTGCTGACTGAGCAGAGGAGTTGCAACCGGGATGATAGAGATACTGACAATTTCCTCAAAACGTCCACAGGAAATCGTGGAAATTATGACTCTTCTCGCCGATCGCCACCAACTGGTTGCTAGGCTCTGGAGCGACTACGGGCGGTGATCGGCGATGATGGTAATTTAATTCTTGAGTGAAGATTCGCGATCGTCTTCTCCCAACCGCATCGAAATTGTGGATCGCGGCATGAGTTTGGCAGTTATTCTATAAGTTCATTCTGCCGGAACGGACTTCCCGCAAGGCCGAGCCGTGTCGCCATGAGAAGGGCGAACCGAGCGACTTTGGTAAGCCACATTCCTATAGGGTTGCAGCGCGGCCGCGAAGTCCAGCCCGGCAGGCTGGATCTACGAATTGG
>JANLQO010000194.1:0-46758 GCA_031367855.1 Planctomycetia bacterium
GACCTATCAAAAACTGGGCGATCGACGCGATGGTCAGGTAGTTACTATTCCTTGACCGTCGTCGCGACATCTGTGTTGATTTACTCGGAGCGTGCGTTGCAAATTTGCAATTCGCGCTCCTTTTTTTAACTTCGAGGATAGTCGCTTGCGCTTCGGGCTTAGATCATCTGGGCTGGAATGCGCTACCTTGGCTGCGGTAAAAATCTGCTAACATAGAATTCGCTGCGCTATGATTCGGATCGATTTCGAGCACCGTTCGCAACCACTTTACGCCGTCTTCCGGATTCCCGAATTGCATCAGTCGCGATCCGATTTCGAATCGCAATTCTGCATTTTTGGGCTCACCTAGGACTTTGCGAATCAATCGACCCGTCTCAGCCTGTTCTTTGGTTGCGACCGAAACGAAATTAAAATGCTGCTCGGCTTCCACCGTCCGGCCCAATGATTGCAGAGTCCTGGCCAGTGCCTCGTGAGCGACGAGATCATCTGGGGTGCGTTGGGAAACATATTCCAGATCACTCAGGGCAGATTGCAAATCACCGCTATCAAGGCGAATTAATCCCCGCAATCGCCTGGCACCCAAATGGCCTGGTTCAACTACAAGCGCGCGATCGGCTTCTACCAGAGCTTGCTTGTTATCGTTTTCAGCAAAGGCACATTGCGCTAACAGAGCCAGCACTTCAGCACTTTGACTCGCTTCATTTCGACAGCGTTCAAGTTCCTCGCGAGCCTCGCGATAGTCGCCGGATTCGAATAAGACTTGAGCCAAGCGTCGGCGCATCGTCGTCATATGCGGAGCCAACTCCAAACCCTTGCGATAGGACTTTGCCGCGTCGGGCAATCGTCCGATGCCATGCAAAAGATAGGCATCCAAAAAGCGGGGCAATGGATCGGTGGGTGAAGATTTCGCCCAGCCATCGAGCAATCCAAATGCCTCATCGGTCCGTAAGTTCGCGAACAAACCCAAAATGTACGCTTCGAAGATATCCGAGCCGTTGTCTCCCGCTGCAACGATTAGCGATGAGAACTCTTTGTCGAATCCTCGAATTTGACCCGCTTGAACCGCAATCAGTTTTTGCTCTAAATCGACTCTTTCACTGTCGGCTCCTTGCCTAGCCGCTGTTTGCAGTAACATCGAAGCAGTGGGTAAGCTCCCCAGTCGCCGATGAGCTCGAACGAGTTGCAGCATAATTTCCGGCTGTGGCCCCTGACTTAACAGAGTTTTTCGGAGCAGTTGCAGGGCTTGGTCATCGCGGTGCGAGTGAAGCAATTCGCGTACCTGCGACAGACTCCACCACAGCGAAATCCTATCCCAAAAACACGCCGCGAGCCCCATGCCGAGAAGTATCACAAGCAGTAAACGCAGTATCCCCTTCCGGACGATGGGCTTTGCGGCTTCAGGTTTCTGCTCGGTTATAGACATTCACTTTCTCCAGCCGTAAGTTATGATCCATAAGGTACCAGGAAGTTCTTATTGTCCTGTTGCCAATATTGACGAAGCATCATGCCGAGCCGCGACGAACGCTCGATTTTTGCGAGGGAATTGAATTTTGACGGCCCAAAAGCGAACGCCTGTTTTCAAGCTTATTGTAGCGTCGCTCGCCATTCTTGCAGTCGCTGCCGTCGGCTATCGCTGCTACCGAATCTTGGCAGCACCGCGAGTCCAATTAGTCTACCAGACTGGCTTGCAAAGCCTGGCCGCAGGCGACCTTGGTTCGACACTTCTTTCTGCGGAGGCCTTGTCCGCCGATGGTATCAATCCTAACTTCAAATTGCTGTTGGAAGGTGCGATCGACCTTCGCATGGGACGCTTGCAACCCGCCGCGATGAAACTGGAGGGGCCTATGCAGTACGCTGCGACGTCATCGATGGCCCATACCCTTACCGGTGAATTGCTGTACAAGAATCGCCAGTTTTCATCCGCCATTCAAGTGCTGCGTCAAGCCGTTGGGGCAGACGCCAGCTTAGTCGATGCGCATCGTTGGTTGGCCGCATCGCTGTATGACATCGGTGCAACGGGACCAACCATCCAAGAACTTGCTATCGTCTCGAAATTGGATCCCACCGACCCTCGTCCGCATCGCTTGACGGGACTCATCTACAAAGACATGGAGTCCTACGAATCGGCGATCAAAGAGTATCGCGAGGCGCTGCGGAGATCGAGCAATTCAGCGGATGGAGCCGCTGTTCGCCAGGAACTCGCCGAATGCCTCTTTCAGGCTGGACAGTACGAAGAATTGGAAAAGATCCTGCAAGAATGCCCACTTAATGCCGCAACTCGCACGCTTGCTGCCGAATCTCAACATGTGAGGGGTGATTCGAACAAAGCCTTAAGATTGGTGGATCAAGCCCTGGCGATGGATTCCAATCACTTACCCGCCCTATTGCTCAAAGCGGCCATTCAAGTCGAACAATCTCAACTGAAGGAAGCTGTCATCACATTGCGCAATGCAGTTGCAAGCCATCCGTTAGATCACCGCGTTCACTTCAAGCTCTCCCAAGCGTTGGCAAAGCTTGGCGAAACCGTCGAGTCGGAAAAGTGTGCTGCAGAGTCTACACGCCTGCGCGACCTGCGAGCCCATTTCGCCGACCTGCACTCGCAGGCTTCGGAAGACCTTGCCAATGCAGACGTCCGCTATCAGCTGGGCATAACCGCTGAACAACTTGGGCTGGTCGAATTGGCCAATTCATGGCTATCCGCTGCGCTCGCACTCGACCCCAACCACGCCAAAGCACAAGAAGCTTTGACGGAGTTAAGGCGAAAGGTCAGCGACACTCACGCTGACGAGGTTGGAAATAAACACGATGCAGCGGCAGGCGTAAAGGCTGATACTCTTGAAAATAAGTAAGCAGGTGAGAGTGACCTTGCGCGGCCAATGCAGTCTCCAACAGGCTTGAAAACGTTGCCAACCGACATTTGCAGCTCACGCTTCTAGGTAATTTCCTGTTTAGCTTCTGCGAAAGCTGCTAGTGCAAACTCGATATCTGCACGCGAGTGCGCGGCCGAGATCTGCGTGCGAATACGCGCTTTGCCTTGGGGCACTACAGGGTAGGAAAAGCCTACGACGTAGACGCCCTTCTTGAGCATTAAGTCGGAATACTGCGTGGCGAGACGCGCATCACCTAGCATGATCGGCACGATCGGATGCTCGCCAGGCACGATATTAAAGCCGAGCTTGACGATCTCTTCGCGGAAGAATCGCGTGTTGGTTTCCAACCGATCGCGCAGCTCTGTGGATTCGCCCAACAGCTTGAGCGCAGCCAGCGTTGCCGCCGCGATGGGTGGCGCGAGTGAGTTCGAAAACAGATACGGACGCGAGCGCTGACGCAGCAAGTCGACGATCTCTTTGCGCCCCGACGTGTATCCGCCACTGGCACCGCCGAGCGCCTTGCCGAGCGTGCCGGTCATCACGTCGATGCGTTCCATGACGCCGAAATGTTCATGAGTGCCACGACCGTGTCGGCCCATAAAGCCGACTGCGTGCGAATCGTCGACCATTAATAACGCATTGAACTTATCCGCTAGTTCGCAAATACCCGGCAAGTTCGCGATGATGCCATCCATCGAGAACACGCCATCAGTCGCGATCATCTTGAAACGACAGCCCGAGGCTTCCTTTAGTTTCGATTCGAGGTCGCCGAGATCGTTGTTTTTGTAGCGAAATCGCTGCGCCTTGCACAGCCGGATGCCATCGATAATGCTCGCATGATTTAGCTCATCGGAAATGATCGCATCTTCCGCGCCTAGCAGCGTTTCGTACAAACCGCCGTTCGCATCAAAGCACGACGAATACAAGATGGTGTCTTCGGTGCCAACGAAATCGCTAATTTCCTGCTCCAGTTCCTTGTGAACTGCTTGTGTGCCGCAGATGAAGCGAACGCTCGCCAAACCGTAGCCCCATTGTTTCAACCCCTGAGCCGCAGCCGCCTTGACCTGCGGATGTTCCGCTAAGCCCAGGTAGTTGTTCGCGCACATATTCAGTACCTGCGCACCGCTTTGAACGCTGATATGGGCGTCTTGAGGCGACAAAATAATTCGCTCTCGCTTCGTCAGGCCCGCCGCGTCAATGTCCGAAAGTTGCTGCCGCAAATGCGACTGAAAAGTGCCGTACATAATGGTCAACTTGTGTGAGTGAGTATCGAATGGACTATCGGTTCTCTTCTAGCGTAGGCTTCCGACGCTTCCGGCTGGGGTGGCTAAAAGTTTAACCTGTTGCGGAATAAATTGTTGCGCGGAATAACGTGCACCTTCGAGAGGACATGGAATGGGTGGGGCGCTCCTGCCGGGTGCGACCAAAGCTGAGTCGCACCCGGCAGGAGCGACCCACTAGGAACACATCGGTCTAAGTGGGCGTACGCTGAATGCGGAGGATTCGAAAATAGCGATGGCACGATTCTTGAATGAACTATTTCCAGATGCCCAGTTCGATAAGCTGTTTGGTTGCGGTTCCCGACCAGTCGCGATTGGCAGCGGGCGATGCGGGGCTAGGGTGCAAAATGCGGCCCGTTTTGACCGGAGAATGAGCGAAGCGCTCGGACAAAACGCGGATGGCACATTCTGTTGCAAAGCCGCCGACTCCGATGACCCATTCCGGCTCGAGGGCTTCGATCAGCTTGGATAAGTGATCATCGCAGACGTCTTCGAGCGGCTTGCGCAGGGCGCTGGGCAGTTTGTCGGGAGTAAGGTTTTTGGCGGATTCTTCCATGAAGACAAGTGGGCAATAGTTGGATACGAAGTGCATTTCAAAAAACGCATCTGCGTTCTGGAAACGATTCTTGAATAAGCCCCACAGCCGCTGCCCCGAAACTTCGGAACGTTTGCAGCTAAGGCCTTCGATAGGCCGATTCGGATGTTCGCGTCGCGGCTTGCCGACGGGAGAATTTATGCCCAGGAAATCAACTACGGCACGGATCTCGCCGAACGGTACGCCGGTTTGAGCCATGCCCCAGGGTCCCGGGTTCATTCCGAGCAGCAACACACGACACGTTTTTTGGGCATAGCGTCGTAGATATTGTTCATGAGATTGCCAAGCATAATTCAATGGATTGTACACCCACGGCACTGTGTTACCGAAATCCAGTTCGTCTACCCGGTCCCTCAGTTCTGCCGCGGCCGCAATCACGTGATCGGCGGTCGACTGTGGAGGCTTACTCTTCTTCATCGATTAAGTTCAATTCGGTGGGCGAGGATTCGGTAGCGAAACTTGCCTCACTCGCACTGGCGGCTTTCTGAAGCTTCGCAAGCCAACTTGCCAAGTCGCGAGGCATGGGCATGTTAAACTGCATATTTTCGCCGCTGAACGGATGTTTAAAGGCGAGTCGATCGGAATGCAGTGCATGACGTGGGGCGCCGCTGCTATCGACCATTACAACGCCACTCGAGGTGCGGTTGTAAATCTTATCTCCGCAAAGCATATGTCCAGCCTCGGACAAATGAATACGGATTTGATGCGTGCGCCCGGTTTCAAGCTTGCAACGAATGAGCGAATAACCGCTCGCGTCGTCTCCAATTCCTGCGGGTGCAGCGATGTGTTCTGACGAAACGATGTGAGTAACTGCTTCTTGACTGTTTTCGACCACTTCATTACTGGTACTGCCTCGGTGCCCATCGCCGCGATCACGAACTAAATGCGAACGAATCGTTTGCGTGTTGACTTGTCCAATTGCGACGCCGACATATTCGCGCTCGATCGAATGCTGGCGAAACATCGCAGTCAGCTTTTGCTCGGCAATCCGCGTGCGCGCGAAGAGCATCAATCCACTAGTTTCACGATCCAAGCGATGCACCGGGTAAACCTGCATCTCGGCGGGTATCAATTTCGAGTTCTGGATATGCCGGGTGTCAAATGGCTGTTTGCTCTCAAGCCGACCGCGGTTCATACCCTTGGGAGGCAGCGGCGGCCAACGAAGATGCTGAACCTTCGCCAAAACAGGTGGCAACAGTTCCTCCAACGTCGGCTGCAATTGGCGGCGTTTGGTCGAGATTTTTCGTTCTTCAAAGTGTCGGACACTTGTCACACCCGCTGGCTTTTCGACGACCAGCAAGTAATCGTCCCAATAGGCCAATCGCAGGTCACTGGATTCGATCGGTTTTGCCAGCGGCTGATGCCACACCTTGACAACGTCTTTCTCTTTAACTCGACGGGCAGCGTCCAAACAGAGATTACCATTCACTTGCACGTGGCGATTCAGAAGCCACTTTTTGGCCTGACCCCAACTGCAATCCTTGACAACCGCCTTAAGCGCAGCAGCCAGCGCCAACCCGTTTTGTGCCGGACCGATATGATAAATTGTGAACATCTCGGGCTGCCGAGAACGGTTAGATTTTGCCATACTACAAGTTATCGCAGAAATTTTGTTTCCCACTAGTACGTCGTCCAACTTCGACTTTCAGCTGGCACGCGCTGAGGAACCCGGTACTCGTCCGCAATTTTTGTCCTAAAATTGGTCAATAGCAGGAGACTTTATGCTTTATCGAACATTGTTGATTGGTCTGATTAGTGTTGGCCTAGTCGGCTGCAAACCGGCACTTAACCCAGGTACCTGGGAGCAAGGCCGAGTAGAAGCGAAACTCAAGGAGAAACTCAAGTTGGTCGAAGTTTCATTGCTTCCGCACGCCGGTGGTGGCTACACGGGATCGGGCAAGACCAAACAGGGTGAAACCTATAGACTGAGAGTGAAACAGAACGCAGAACTCAAACAATTGAGTTGGGAATTCAGTAGCGACCGTGGCGATGTTGGCGAAGAAGTCTTTGAGATCGTCAAAGTAGAGTGAAACGTTTCTGACCCATAGGCGGATGTCAAGCGGGAATTTCCATTGTCAACTCAAGCTAACGATTCGCTGCATTCAGTCGATTCGATTCGCAGGCAAATTGCCTGTGAAGTAGGCGGTTTGGTCACAGTGGCGATGCGAGTTTATCGTTTTCGCGCGGTCCTGCTTTGGTCAGCGACCGTGTGTGCTGCGCTGCTCGCGTTGGTTTCCATCGACATGCTGTTGCGGCGTGAAGAAGTTGGTTTGCGAGTGCTATTCTTTGCCGCCTGGACAGCAATTGCAGCGGCGGCTGCATACTATTGGGTTAGGCCAGCATGGAAGTTTGCGCCGACAAGAGTTGAAATGGCACGTTGGATCGAACGCGCACAACCGGAACTGGGCGAACGGCTATCCACGGCGGTGGAGTTGGCAGATACTTCGCTGACTGACGATCGCTTTGGCTCACTTCAGTTTAGGGAAGCTGCCCTCCGCAGTTGGTCTAGCATACCAACGCGCGTCGATTGGAAGTCCTACCTCGATCATTCAAGTTGGTTGCGAGCGCTGGGCGTGCTAGGCGCCGCGTTACTATTCACTCTTACGATGACCGCACGGCGACCGGCGGATGTTGGGCTGGCGATCGCTCGGCTGTTTGCTCCGTTGGCTGAACTACCTTGGCCGCTGCAAGATCAGTTGCAGTTCGTGGACCTTCCGAAGGTCATGGCCAGCGGACAAGAGTTGAATTTGGAGATCATTGACCTGCAGGCTCCCATGCCTGAGACGATTCAAGTGTTGCTACGTTATCCAGACTCTGCAGCGACGCATGAAGTAGCCATTTATCCGGCGACCAGCCTCGCCGACGTTGCGATCGTATCGATCCCCAGCGTCGATCAGTCGATTGAAATCCGAGCAGTCGGCGGCGATGACGATCAAATGCTATGGCATCGCGTCGACGTGGTACAGCCACCCAAACTAGAGTCATTTCGTTTTAAGATTTCTCCACCGACTTACAGTGGTCGGCCCGCAAGCGAGATTGTTGGCAATCGGTTGCAGGTCCTCGCCGGGAGTCGTGTCCAGTTCGTCGGTCGTTTTGCAGAGCCAGTTCTAAAGGTTGAGGCCTCGAAGTCAGCGAAAGCAGGCGAAGAAACCAGTGAATCAACGGTAGCTGCGGTTGATCTAAATCCTAACGGTCGTGATTTCGAATGGTCGGTTTTCACCGAAGATAGTTTATTGGGCGTGCAAGCGTGGCGATGGAAAGTTACTTCAAAGACGGAGTTGACGATCGAAACTGCGGAGCTTTGGTCAGTAGAATTGGTTGCCGATTCAGTGCCAGTTGTGACGCTGGCAGAACAAGAATTACCGCAGTTGTCTCCCGCAGCCGCTTTGGTGATTAAGGGCAGCGCCGTGGACGATCTTGGATTGGTTAACGTTTCCCTGCGATGGCAAATCGAAAGTTCCGATGTAACTGAACCCGGCGCGTCGATGCTGTGGCAGCTCAAGAACGACGGTTTTTCGGAACAGCGTGAACTTGTAGTCGATCGCACTTGGCAACTCGATAGCAGCCTGGGGCTTTTGGCCGGCCAGCGGCTTTCTGTGTGGCTGGAAGCACGCGACTCGCTCGGTCAGATTGGCAAAAGCAGTACGCAAACTTTAGAAGTTCGCGAAGCCGCTGATGTGCTCGAATCCATCGCCGCGCGTCAATCGCAGCTGCTAGAACAAGTTCGCGGAATCACCGAAGCCCAGCGCCGCAATAGTCAACTGGCCGCCAGAACCCGTGAGATAGTTGAACAAGCTGGTATGTTGCGGCGCGAGGAAATTGACGCGCTCGCTAACGTCGCGCATCTGCAACAATCCATCAATAGCCAATTGGGTGCGGAGCGCAATAGTGTGGCCGAAAGTCTGCGGACGCTGACCGTTTTACTCGAAAACAACCAATTGTCCGATTCGGAGATTGCGGAGCAGTTAATGTCACTGAGCCAACGGATCGAGGAAATCAGTGCCGACGAACTGACCAAGGCGCTCGGACAGGCTCAGCGTGCAATCGAACAATCGAAGGCCGATGGCTCCGTCAATTCAAAGCCTAGCAAATTGTTAAAGGATGCGTTAATAGCGTCTGAGTCCAGTCAAGACGCAGCGCTCGCCGAATTGCAGGGGTTGACGGACCGTTTTGCGCAAGCCGAAGCATTGCGAGTGGTTGAGCGCGAATTGGGTCAAGTCCTAAATCAACAGCAAGCCTTGCGCCGAGACACCGACAATTTGGAATTGCGTCGATTGTCAGGGATGAACAAAGAGGATTTTCAAGCCAATCGCGCGGGCTTGCAGGCTGATCAACAAGGATTGGCCCAAGCACTCGATCAATTGCAGAAGCGAGCCAAATCGCTGGCCGAAGAAATGCCAAACGAACAAGCAGCGCGCAAGTTGCAAGTCGAACAGGCCATTGATCGTCTGACAAAAGATCAAGTGAGCAGCCAGATGCGTGCGGCCACCGCGAGTATCGTCAGCGCCCGTTTTGTTGAAGCGACTGAGACCCAAGCTGCCATCGTTGATTCGTTGCGTGAAGCGTTACAAAAACTCAGCTCGTCGTCCGCGGGCAATCTCGAAAGCAAATTAGGACAAATGCAATCCACCACAACCGAGCTGAAGGAGCTGGCGAGCGCACAAGCTGAGTTGTCGCAAAAATTGAGCGCTTCGGATGCCGTGCGTCAGGCTACAGCACTTAGCGATGAACAACGGCAACTGCAGCAACGCACCGAAGAACAAAGATCGCGTTCGGCTGAACTAGGCGCCAGCCAAACCGAGCAAGCACTCAGCCATGCGACTCAATCGCAGCAATTCGCCGCCGATTCCGCTGCAAAAGGACAAACCTCAGAGGCGGCTAAACAGGCGCGGGCCGCCGCCGAGCGGCTTGCCGAGGCTGCCAAGGATTCTGCACAGCGCGCTAAGGAATTGGAGCGCGAAGTGGCTGAGCAACAATTGATGCAGCTTGGCGCAGCGTTATCTCAGCTGGTCGGCCAACAGCAACCGATTGCCGTCGAACTGCAAGCAGCGGCTCAGGTGCAACTAGATGTTCTCGATGACGCAGCAAAGCTAACGGCCGAGCAAGACCTGCGAAATCTAGCTAGCCGGCAGGAAGCCGTGAGGCAGATGGTGCGCGACGTTCGCCAGCGGGCTGACAAACTGCCTGCCTTTGATTGGACGTTGGAGCAAGCCGAATTGGACATGGCGCGGGCAGTGGCTGCAACACAGAGATTTCGTATCGCTCCTGACGCAATAGATTCGTCAACGCGCGCGTTGCGCAAGCTCGAACAAGCGGTCAATGCGATGAAACGCCCAGATCAACTTCCGCAAAATGAAAAAAATGATGACCCCTCGCAACCGAATACGAACGAGGACGAAAAACCGAAAGGACGACCGGTTCCCCCCATCGCGAGCCTGAAACTTCTGAGGGGATTGCAAGCGGATGTCAATGCGGAAACCAAGCTACTGAGCGAGGCAAACTCTATAATAACCCAAGAACGTCCCCAGCGTCTGCTGCAACTTGCGGAGCAACAGCAGGCGCTCGGCCTGCAACTCGAACAGATACTCCGTGAACTCAAGGCTTCGATGGATAGCAATCAATGATCAACCTAGTCGGCAGATTCAAATCCTTGTTCAGGCAATCCGTTGGCTGCTGCGCTTTGTTCGTTGTCTCAATCATTGCAGTGGATACGAGTGTCATCGCACAGGAACCCCCGGCAAAGCCCATAGCCCCGTCGACTTCCAGTGAATTGGTTGAAGGCTTACTCGAGTTGCTGAACGAACCAGCCAGCAACCCGCCAACTGACGTTTCCACAAAACCACCGTTGACGCCCGCCGATGTAGGACTGGAAGGCGAAGATCTCGGCGAATCGAGTGAAAATCCGTTGTTGGCAGTGCGTCAAAGCATGCTGATCGCGGCCGGTTATTTACGTCGCGACGGCGCCAGTGTTGAGACGATGAAGCTGCAGTCTGACATCGTGCGGCGTTTGGATGATTTGATTTCGCAATTGGAGCAGTCACAAGGAAAGTACAGCGATTCAAAGCAAGAACCTCAAAAGCAACCATCACCGCAATCGAAATCGCTGCCCCAAAAATCGCAGCAGCGTCGTTCGCAGGCGACGAGGACTCGACCAGGTGATCGACAGGGATCTGAAAACGGACCGGACAGTGCAGAGCGGCAAGGTGAACCTGACAATCCGCCGCCTCAGAGCGGCAAAGGAGGAGTCGCCACGGTCGAGTTGTCTGATCCCAAGTCATTGCAGCAAGACGTTTGGGGGCAATTGCCGTCGCGCGTACGTCAACAAATGCAATCACGTATGGTTGAGCAGTTTTTACCAGCCTACAAAGAACAGATTGAAGCCTATTTCCAGGCGCTGCTCAAATGACACGAACGGCTGGAATAATGTTAAGTCGGCGTAGCGCGCTGCAGTCGCTGGCCGGAGGAGCGATCGGTGCAGCGGTTGGTTTGTATGGAGCGACTTGTCACGCGGAGGATTTCCCAGCTCGAACGGATTTCGATTCGCTTTATGACAAGGAGGTCGACGACGCCATACGCAGGGGTTTAGCGCTATTGGTAAGTCGCCAAAATCCTGATGGCAGCTTTCTGTCCAATGAGTGGGGACGCGACGCCGGGGTATGCGCGCTGGTTGGATTGGCTTTGCTGAGTCGCGGTGTGCGCAGCGGATTTGGACCACCAGGCAAATGTTTGCAGCTAATCGGACGCTATTTGACGGAGCACTCGCAAGACAGTGGCATGATCGTCGTCACGGGGTCACCCAGCCACGGTCAAATGTATGGGCATGGGTTCGCAACCTTGTTTTTATCGGAGTTATATGGCACAACGCCGGCAACTGACGTTCGCCCGCGGTTGAGCGCCGCAGTTGAATTGATCGCACGCTCTCAGAATGAACAAGGTGGTTGGCGCTATGAACCGCGACCCTACGAAGCGGATCTTTCCGTGACGGTTTGCCAAGTCATGGCGCTGCGGGCGGCGAGAAATGCAGGTGTAGGGGTTGCGAAAGAGACCATCGATAAAGCGGTTGACTATATTCGCCGCAGTCAAAATGCCGACGGCGGTTATATGTATCAGTTGACTGGCGGAGCGAGCCGCTTTGCGTTGACCGCAGCCGCAGTGGTTGCACTCTATAATGCGGGTATCTACCAAGGTGAAGAGATTGACTTGGCAATTGGCTATTTGCAAGCGAATTTGGCCGTGAACAGTTCACTCGAACGGAATAGTTTTTTTTATTACGCCCACTACTATTCTGCGCAGGCTTTTTGGTTACGTGGCGGTGCGGCCTGGGACCAATGGTACGGACGTTTGCGGAAAATTCTTCTCGCACTTCGCAACACGCAGGGCGGCTGGTTTGATTACAACAGCATTGAATACGGAACCGCCATGGCCTGCTTGATTTTGAACATGCCCCGAACCGTTTTGCCCATTTTCCAGCGCTAGGTATAAAGAAGTCTAAAGGCTCTTTAACTCTTTGCGAATCAATGCAATATGCTGATCAATTTTTGCGCGGTGATGCTCAGGAAATCGCTCTTTAATTTCCGGGAGTTGCCAATTGGAAACAATCTGTTGCGCGAAATCGGATATGAATTTGCGCATTGCAACCTGTGACCAACCGAGGCAATCGGAAAATGTATCAAAACGGCCAATGACAATATTTCCGAAGAGCTTCGATCCACCCAACTCAAGGGCCAATTGATCGGATGGTAAGTATGAGACTGTCGCAACTAGGTCATACGCTGGCGAAAGGGATGCCTTCCGCCCATCTTTGTACACCACGGAAAAATTCTTTAAATGGGCGTCACCATTGCCACCAATCATGCAAAAGACGACAACTCGCAAAAACTCTTCGATAGAATCTGGCGCAATCCACTGAAGAACTCTGGCTATCTCGTCGTAGCTCCCATTGTATTGCTCGTGGCCGCATGGACGATCCAGAATCTGGGCGAGGTCCTCCATATGAACCCGCTGTAAACCGCTTCGATCAAACCGCTGACAAACGTAGACATTACCATTTCCGACTGGCATGTTTTCGGGAATGACATCGAAATCCTCGACGGAACGCAGTTCAAAATGTGGTGTTACAATGCCGGATTTCTGCGCCCAGAACATGGTGGCGAATTCACAACTCGGTAAGTCTGGATACTCAGGCGAATGGAATTTGGCGATGTACTCGGTACCATTCGTGGTGGCGTTTGTTGTCAAACCGCGTCCAGAGGAGCGCGCGGACAACTTCCACTGCGCGCCGGCCAGCGAAAAACGGAACGGTTGCTCCTTCGACAACTCGTGTTCTACATTTGTACGGTCCAAACCGCGTCGCATCAATGGTTGAGTTGGCTCCATTATCACGGCACCAGGCAAGTTTTCTCCCAAATGGGTCAGCAGGCTAAATCCATCATCTTCATCAATTTTAAGAAGTCTCGATCTCCAGCGACGCATCACGCCCTGTGGTAACAAGTGGTCGAACCATCCGATAGGTCCGCCTACATGAATAGGTTTCGGAATGCGATCCTCGAACAACTGCCCCAAGATCGGACGAGAGTCGATATGTGCCGCAAGGTAATCGTCTGCAAACGTAAAGGCCTCACTCTCGTCGTCAAAACGCTCAAGCACGCCAATCTCGACGTTGCCCAGACTCACGCGCAGTGCGCTCATGTCGTGCCTGCCTTACGCTTTGTTGACTTCGCTCCCTCTGCAATTGTCTTAATCGAGGGCCGCAAATCGGCTTCGTCGCCGATTCGATCATCCACAAAACTTGCAAAATACGTTGTCAGGAGCCTTCGCCGATGCGCCCTGAATCCCTCGTCGTCATTCGCTATCAGCAACCTGACGGCTTCTAGATCAAGCAAATGAGACTTAAGAACTGTGTCGTCAACCAGTAAATCGCGCAACATTTCGCGTCGCAGTCCTGGAACTTTGATGACCACGTTTGTCCCAAGCTTTTGTTTTCCAACCAAAGGTAACAACAGTTTTTCCACGTTAAGTTCTTCAACGATGGACGCCACTTGTGCATGCGGATTGTCGGATTGTTCGTCTTCGTTTTCTTCTAAAAAATCGATAACCCAAAATAGCTGTTCGCCAGGCAGTTTTGGCTCAGCGGCAAGTAGTCCAAGTACGAAGGCCTTACCCGATGCGCGATTCATCGAAATTGGACGATCAAATTCGGCAACTGGGTTATTTGGAAACAAGTCTACTTGCTCTTTCGATAACGGGGACAGTAGGTTTGCAAGCGCGTCGTCTGGCTTTAAGAAATCCTGAGTTTGCTTTAGCAAACGATTGATGTAGGCGTCCGTCACGTCATGGTGATCGCCAGATAGTGCGCCGTGCCAAATCCATTTTGCGGCAAGTCGATCAACTCGGCTATTATCATCTGGGAATCGGTCGTAAAAAGCACTTAAGAATATAAGAGGCATTCGATAGGGCAGTAGTTTCCAATGGGGAATGCCTGCCGCATTCTTGATCGTAAAAACGGCTCTTCGAATTGCTCGTTCGGTTCGTGTGATTGAAGCGCCGGCGACATCTTCATGGGACTCAACTGATACTTTCGCAGTAACGCCACAAGTTGACCGTAAACAGCGAAGAAAAAGATCAGCATCGATTTCGCCAAATCCCAAGTCAGTCAGTCTTGCAACTGCCGTGCGAATTGGTTTGTCCCCTTCCTTGCCGTATCGTGCCTCAAAAATCTCTGATTCGCGCATGCCAACACCTGCCGTGTTGACTCGCGTAAAAATCAGGCGAACCAAACTTTCATCAGCGCCTTCGACGATGTACGCGGGAATCTCATACTCTCGAACTGCCTTCCCTAGTTCGAGTGCACGATCGACAAGTTCAGGATTGTCGTCGCCATATGGCCAAACGCGAATCCACTTAAGCAAATCGACGGAATTGCAAAGCACGTTCAATGGTATCCAACTTGGCGGAACTACTTTCTTGCTCAATCGGACGAATTTTTCGTTCTCAAGGTCATACCACGTCGCCCAAAAATCGCCTTTGGGAGTTTGGTGTTCTCGAAGTAGGCAAGCTACAAGAGCGGTAATTCGCTGCTGTCCATCAATCACCCAAAGTGCGTTGGTCTGCTCTTTGCCTTCGATGACATGCGGTCCGAAGTGAAGGGTTTCACTTGGCGCGTAGTCACGAGAGAGCAGCAAATCACCTACCGGAAAACCGCGACGGATCGAATCGAAATACTCTACGACTTGCTTTGAACGCCATCGAAGCGGACGTTGAAACGGGGGAATTCGCAGTCGACCATCCGATGCTTCTTGCAAAAGCTGTTCGATACGAAAACCCCGAGCTTCAGGGCGGCGATTGAGGATTTTTTCGTTGGGCTGACTGCTGGACCTTTGCATTTTATCTCGGCTGGAACGCATACTTATTTATCAAGGCGCATCCGTTTCCAATATAGCAACCCCGCTCCGAGTACGCTACAGCGTGCTAGCTTCGCGACGACCTCCAGATTTTTGAGGTGAAGACTTGCGCATTTCTCATGCTGCATTATTAACTTACAGTGTAAACGACTTTCAGCCCACTGATTGCTGCGATAAGATTGCGTGCGTGTTCGCGTGGCACGGGTGGCTGCGGCAACACGGCTCTTACCTCAGGATGGAAACATGAGCGGAAAGTTTGTTCATCTGCATTGTCACAGCCATTACAGCCTGCTGGACGGTGCGAGTTCGATTGGGCGGTTGGTGGATCGCGCCAAGCAGCACGGAATGAATGCGCTTGCACTGACGGATCACGGCAATTTGCACGGTGCGCTGGAATTCTATCAAAAGGCCAAAGCGGGTGGCATCAATCCGATCATCGGCTACGAAGCTTATGTTGCTCCGGGAAGCCGCTTTGTTCGAGACGCGGCGAGTTCGAAAGAGGCCGCGTTTCATTTGACGTTGCTTGCGAAGAATCGCATTGGCTTTCAGAACTTGATCAAATTGGCTTCAAAAGCAAGTCTTGAAGGCTTTTATTTCAAACCGCGTATCGATAACGATTTGTTGGAAGAATTCAACGAAGGGATTATATGCCTCAGCGGTTGTGTATCGAGCGAGTTTTCGCGTGCGATTTTGGCGGGACACGATACCTCGTCGGCTGAGCACGAAGCGGTCAAGACGGCTCAAAAGTTCCACAAGATTTTTGGAGATCGTTATTTCATCGAAATTATGAACAACGGGGCGCCGATTCAGCGTCAGCAGCTGGAGGGCGCAGTTGATATCGCTAATCGCCTGGGTTTGCCGCTGGTCGCGACCAGTGACGCACATTATGTAGATCAATCCGATGCGGAAATGCAGGACGTGATGTTGTGTATCAACACCGGCAAGTTCCGCACCGACGTCAATCGCATGAAGATGGATGGCAACCAGTACTTCTTGCGATCGCCTGAGCAGATGTACGAGAGTTTCCCGGGGCTCGAATCGGCCGTGGCTCGCAGTCAAGAGATCGCCGATTCGGTCGATATCGAAATTGAATTAGGCAAACGCAACTTCCCGCGATACACCTTGCCGGTCCAACGTGAACCGGACGAATATCTGCGCGAGATTTGCATTGAGGGCCTTAAGGATCGTTATCGCGGCGACGAAGAGATGTTGCCCGCTGGCGAGTTGGCGCGGGTGGTGATGGATCGGCTCGATCGTGAACTGGGCGTTATCGAGCGACTGGGTTTTGCGAATTACTTTCTGATCGTGTGGGACTTTGTGCGTTACGCCCGCGAACAGAACGTGCCAGCGACGGCTAGGGGTAGCGGTGTCGGTGCAATCGTTTGTTATGCACTCTATCTTAGCCACGTGTGCCCGATTAAATACGATTTGTTGTTCGAGCGCTTTTTGGATGAAAATCGCCGCGAAGCGCCTGATATTGATATCGACTTCTGCAAGGATCGCCGCGGCGACATCATTCAATATGTTAAGGACAAGTACGGCGATGACAATGTGGCTCAGATCGGAACGTTCGGTACCCTGCAAGCGCGCGCGGCGATCAAAGACGTGGGCCGCGCGCTCGGTATACCGTTGGCTCGAGTGAATCAGATCACGGAGATGGTACCCGATGAATTAAAGATCACGATATCGAAGGCGCTCGAGAAAAACATCGAACTGAGGGGCGTTTACGAAACCGATCCAGCCGTCAAAGAACTGTTGGACATTGCCAAGAAGATCGAAGGCCTGGCGCGAAATATCGGAACGCACGCGGCTGCGGTCGTGATCGCTGACAAGCCACTGACCGATTACGTGCCGCTCAGCCGCGTGTCGGGCAAGACGGACATTATCACGCAGTGGTCGATGGGGGACGTGGAAGCGGCTGGACTGCTGAAGATGGATTTTTTGGGATTGCGGAACTTAACAATCCTGTCGAAAGCGGTTGAGATCATCGAGCAAACGACGGGCAATCGACTGGATATTCTGCGATTGCCACTGGAGGATACGGCAACCTTTGCCTTGCTGCAGCGCGGTGAAACCAAGGGTGTATTTCAGTTGGAAAGTGGCGGTATTCGCGACTTGTTGCAGCGCATGAAGCCCGACCATTTCCGCGATATCATCGCGACCAACGCCTTGTATCGACCAGGTCCGCTCGAGGGCGGGATGGTCGACGATTACGTGGCGGTAAAGCACGGTCAAAAGAAAGCTGAGTACATTCATCCAGTGATGAAGGACATCCTGGAAGAGACCCATGGTGTGATGGTCTACCAAGAACAGGTGATGCGCATTCTCAATCGGCTGGGCGGCATCGAATTGGCCAATGCATACACCTGCATTAAGGCGATCAGCAAAAAGAAAGAATCGTTGATTGCGCAGAACGAAGCTAAGTTCATGGAAGGCGCCGTTGCCAAAGGCGTTTCCGAGAAGGAAGCGCGCGCGCTATGGGAAATGATTCTAAAATTCGCCGGTTACGGCTTCAATAAAAGCCACTCGACGGCCTACGCACTGCTCGCCTATCAGACCGCGTATTTGAAGGCACACTTTCCCGTCGAATTCATGGCGGCGCTGCTATCGGGCGACATTCCTGGCCGCAACTTTAAACGCAAAGATTCGCTGGTCGAACACTTGGAAGATTGCGCCCGCATGAACATCACGGTTGTACCGCCTGATGTGAATAGCTCGCACGTTGACTTCACGGTGGCTGATAACAAGATCTATTTCGGTTTGTCAGCGGTCAAAGGCTGCGGTGGCGGAGCTGGGGCAGCGATCGCTACAGCGCGCAAGAAAGGGGGACCGTTCAAAAGCCTATTTGATTTCTGTGAACGTGTCGATCCAACGGAATGCAACAAGTCAACGATCGAGACGCTTATTAAAGGTGGCGGATTTGATTCGCTCGGCGCCAAGCGTTCTCAGTTGATGGCCAGTGTCGAAAAAGCGATTCAGTCGGGCGCGACTGCGCTGGCGGATCGGCGCAGCGGGCAGATGAACTTTTTTGACGAGATCGATGACGAAGTCCCAACTCAAAGCGCGGCAACGCAGAATTTACCCGACCTCCCAGAGTTCGAAGATAAGATTCTGCTGGCGATGGAAAAAGAAGTGCTCGGTATGTACCTGTCGAGCCATCCCTTGGCGGAGTATGTGCAGCAGTTGAGCACCCTGTGCACGCATAAGTCAGTCGATTTGAAGTCTGTGAAAAATCGCAGCGAAGTAATGGTTGGCGGTATGATTTCGTCAATCAAGATCGCGAATACACGCAATCCAAAACCCAACCAACCCAGCAAGTACGCGAACTTTGACTTAGAAGATATGGATGGCGCGATGCGGTGCATCTGCTGGCCAGACGGTTACGCGAAAGTTGGGCACTTGATCGTTTCCGAATCCGTCGTGATTATGCGCGCCACAGTGGACAAGCGCGATGGCGGTGACGAATTCAATTTGATTGCCAACGAAATTATTCCCATCGAAGAAGCGAGCAGCCGCTTTACCGCTGGTCTACGAATCCATGTCGACGAGAACAGACACTCGCTGGAACTGATTCCCAAGATACAGGAAATTCTGCGTGGCTATCCTGGGAAAATGGAGGTTACCATGGCCTTACGGTTACAGTCGGGGGAAACGGTTCAAATGAAATGCAAGAAACATCCGGTGGAAATTTCCAAGGAATTGCGAGTTCGGCTGGACGATTTGTTGGGCGAAACCAGCCACCGATTATTGGTCGCTCCACCGAAAATGAAGCCTCCATCCGCTCCTCGGAGGGGTGCCATGCGTGCGGATTGACCGATCAACCCTGCACATTTGCGAGGTTTTCGAAGCGATTTTGAATGGATTTGCCGCGAGCACAGTTCACTTTGTTGCCTTTGTATCGGCTGGCAACTAACCTTGTAGGTAACGCGAGAGTGCGAAACACGGGCGGCCGGTTCGCAATTCTCTCGATTTCAAAACTTAGCTTCTCAGAAATACTCCTCACCCAGGGCAACGACCGATGCAACTTCATCGCTTCTTTTGCAAAATAACTGTTTTTGCAGTTGTTATTTTCATGGGTAGCATCCATCTCTATGGCCAGGGCCAAAATAACGGCGGGCAGAATGGAGGGGGCGGGGGCGGTCAAAACGGCGGGGGAGGTCAAAACGCCGGAGGTGCGGGTGGTACAGCGGGAGCAGCCGGCGTAGAAATCGATCCGCAAGGCGTATTGCGAGTCATGCAGTACAACCCTGCACTCACGATGCAACGCTTACAGGCAGCCAAACTAGCCCTGCCGCAGCAATTGGCTAAGCCCAGCAAGATGCGCATGGTTTCGCTCAATCGTTTGGAAGGACAAATCGCCAAGCGTCTCAAGGCCAAGGAGCAACTGCAGCCAGAAATGTTTGCGTTGGCCGGTTTAACGCGTATTGAATACGTTTTCTTCTATCCTGAAAGCGGTGATATCGTTCTCGCGGGACCTGCTGAAGGATTTGGACGGGATTCTAATGGCCGCTTGCTAGGCGTTGATTCGGGCAAACCCTGCGTCTTGCTCGAGGACTTAGTGGTGGCGATGCGAGCCTTTCCGCCTAAAGGTGATACCTCGAACATGATCAAGGTATCCATTGATCCGACCAAGGAAGGATTGGCTCGGATGCAAGAAACGTTAAAGCAAATCGGTTCGACCTATCAGCCCAACCAAGTGCCAGTGATCGTAAATGCACTTCGCCAAAGTTTGGGAATGAATGACGTGACGCTTGAAGGCGTGCCACGCACTACCCACTTTGCCCACGTGTTGACCGAAGCTGACTATCGCATGAAATTGATCGGTATCGGCCTCGAAGCTCCGCCGGTTCCCATGACAACTTACATTCAGAAACTGGGATCGTCGGTTGTTCCTAATAACGCCTTGATTCGATGGTTCTTCGTACCTGACTATAATGCGGTTGCATGCAGTGAAGATGGTCACGCTATGCAGATGATCGGCCAGGGATTGAAGTTGATAGGCGAAGACGAGCAAGTCAATCGCGACGGTTCACGCAAGTCCAAAGGTGGTTCTGCAAACCCAGCCAGCAAGGCCTACACCACGGAATTTACCAAGAAGTTTGAAGCGATTGCCGCTCAAAGCCCAGTGTACGGCCAACTGCGAAATTTGGTCGACCTAACTATTGCTGCGGCCTTTATTCAAGATCGCAAGTTCTACGACGAATCCGGTTGGGATCAGGGAGTTCTCGCTCACGAAGACCAATTCGCTGTTGAAACTCTGCCTGCCCCACGCCAAGTTGAAACGGCGATCAACGCCGTAATCAAGGGTACACGCCTGATCACTCCTATCGGCGGTGGCGTCGAAATTCAAGCTCGCAAGGCTCTAAAGTCCGAGAATTTGAAAGCAGACGAAACCGGTGCAATTGCCAAAAAGCATGATGGATTGAATCTCAAGTCACTGGCCGCAGATCAGTGGTGGTGGGATTGATCGTTGCGCTTAGGCAAGATCCAAACAACTAGAAAGCTAGGCTTTGTCTCAAAAGGGGTCTGACCCTTTGGAGGGCATGCAAAAACCCTGACAAAAGAACATGCCCGGAGTGGGTCAGACCCCTTTTGAGACAAAGCCTAGGCGCCTTTTTTGCACATCGATTGCCGAAAGGGTGGTTTCCTTCGTTAATAAGCAAATTCATTTACGGTAATGACTTGTCGCTACAGCGAGTTGCAATCTGCCACTTTGGCGAGAATACAGGAATCTTTCCATGTCTTCCGATAAATCTATCGCCTCCCATGCAGCCAAGGGCATCGCCCGTAGTTTGTCGCACATCGACGATACCGGAGCGGCGCGGATGGTCGACGTTGGCGAAAAACCGATTTCGCGACGCACCGCAACGGCGACAGCCGTTTGCCGAATGCTGCCTGAGACCGCTGAACGGATCCAACAGAACACTTTGAAGAAGGGCGACGTGCTGAGCGTGGCTCGACTAGCGGCCATACAAGCTGCCAAGCGAACCGACGAACTGATTCCACTGTGCCACGGTTTGCCGCTAGATGTTGTCGAAGTCGATTTTCAATGGTTGTCCAACGAGCGTCTGAAGATTTCTGTCACGGTGAGTGTGACGGCGCGAACGGGAGTTGAAATGGAAGCCATGGTGGGTGCGAGTATCGCTGGTTTGACAGTTTACGACATGTGCAAGGCGGTGGATCGTTCCATGAGCCTGGAGGATGTTTCGCTGGAATCAAAGTCTGGCGGAATGCGAGGCGATTATCGACGCGCTGCGTCAACGGAGCCATGATGATTGATCGTATGTCAGTGCGCACGACGCGGGTGCAGCCAATCTCGCAGGCAACTGCTCAGCCAACACCGTTGGGAACTCGGCAATCCGGTCGATTTTCGGATGGTAACCTAACAGCGAGCACGCCGGCCAACGTCCCCGAATTGGGCGCACCCGCATTGGGCGCCCAAAACCCGCAAGCCCTGATGCAAGCATTGGTTGGCGAAAATCTCCAGCGCGTCGAAGCCACACTCGCGGAAATATTGCGCAGCCAGTATCCGGAAGTAAATGAACTGGCGAGTCGCGCAGCGAGTTTGGGTGGCAAACGCTTGCGGCCGTGTTTGGCGCTGCTCTCCGCGATGGCCGTTGGTCGCTGCGATGAAGATTCGATTCGCGTTGCGGCGACGGTTGAACTGGTGCATGCGGCCAGTCTGGTTCACGATGATGTGCTCGACGACGCAACACTCCGCCGCCATCAACCGACCATACACGCCCAAGTGGGAGCTCATCGCAGTATTGTGCTGGGTGATTTTCTGTTCACCCGAGCCTACGGATTGGCCGCACAATGTCGATCAACACTCGCAGCCCGCAACATAGCTTCAGCGGCCAGCGAATTGTGCGAAGGCGAACTGCGCCAACACACATCGATCGGCAACTGGAAAATTGCGGAAGCGGATTACTTTGATATCTTGCGGCAGAAGACTGGCGAGTTATGTGCAGTCAGTTGCCGGTTGGGGGCGTGGAGCGGCGGAGGCAATTCTGCCGCGGCGCATGCTTTGTCACGTTTCGGCCGCAAACTGGGAATCGCTTTCCAAGTCGTGGACGATTGGCTGGACTTGTGGGGGACCGCGCAAGTTGGCAAAACACTTGGCACCGATTTGCTGCAACGCAAGCCGACGTTGCCGGTGATCCGCTTGCTGGCGACTCGCTCCGCAAAAGATCGAGTTGCCGTGACTGCGATGCTCGATGACGCTACTCAGCATGCCCAGGTGCGGAAACTGCTGGACGAAAGCGATGCCGCTGCCTACAGCCTTGATCGCGCTGGGCGGCTTATCAAGAGCGCGATCAACGATTTGCATCAACTTTCGCCCAGCCCAGCGCGGCTCAGCCCAGCGCGTGAATGTCTCGAAGGCATTGCCTTACTCTGTATCAGCCGAACTGCCTGAGTGGGCGTCGGTAAGCGGCGAATTTTGGTACAATTCTGCACTTAGGTGATCGGTAGGTGAGTTTACACCCAGCCCCTGGGTCTGCCTCTCCGAGAAGGGTAATTCAGCGTCTCGGAGAACCGCTGCTCCGTGGCCGCCTTAGGACTCAGACTCCGTATAGATTCCCAAGAAGCGAAACGGTTCAGAAAACCTCACATGGCAAAGAAAAATAAACAGACTCCTGCGAGTGAGATTATTGTTGCAGAGATGCCGGAGCATTGGCTGAGCAGGATTCATCAGGGCGATTGCGTCGAGCAGATGAAGCGATTGCCGGATCACTGTGTACAACTTGCGTTTGCCGATCCGCCGTTCAACATCGGTTACGAATACGATGAATACGACGATCGCCTAGCGACGGAAAAGTACTTGGAATGGTCTAAGACGTGGATGGCCGAAGTGCGTCGAGTGTTGGCGACGAATGGAGCGTTTTGGTTGGCGATCGGTGACGAGTATGCGGCTGAGTTGAAGATCGAAGCCCAGAAGCTTGGGTTCCATTGTCGCAGTTGGGTTAGCTGGTACTACACCTTTGGCGTTCACTGCACGATGAAGTTCACTCGCTCGCACGCTCATTTGTTTCATTTCGTTCGAGACGAAACGCAATTCACGTTCAATGCCGATGCGATCAAGGTTCCGTCCGCCCGGCAACTGGTGTACAAAGACTCACGGGCTGCTAGTGGCGGTAGGCTGCCTGATGACACTTTTATATTGCGACCTCAAGATTGTGTCGACGGTTTATTGCCCGATGAAGATACCTGGTATTTTCCGCGTGTAGCAGGCACGTTCAAAGAGCGAGCTGGATTTCACGGCTGTCAAATGCCTGAGCAATTGCTGGGACGTATTATCAAAGCCTGTTCCAACGCAGGTGATATTGTCATGGACCCGTTCAGTGGCAGTGCGACGACGCTGGCGGTCGCCAAGAAATTGAATCGTCGCTTTCTCGGTTTTGAACTTTCGACTGAGTATGCTGCGCGCGGTTCAGCGCGACTTGCAGGCATCGCTTGCGGTGATCGGCTCGATGGCTCGGAAGAACCCAAATCCAGCGCACCGCAAACTGGGCTAAAACCTGCGAAGCGAGATTCACAATTGCCGTTGTTTGGGTTTCTCGCCGATACGAATTACCCTGAAGGTTTTCCGGAATCGTCGGCAAAACTTGTCGAAGCGTTTGCAAACGTCAATCGTGGCTTCTCCGTTGATCGTGTGGTAGTCGATCCCATTCTTAATGAAGACTTTCAGAAGGAATGCGATCGCTCGTCCATTGAGGGCAGTCATCGCGACCGAAACCGCTTGCTATTCCGCTTGCGTAAAGCAGGACTCTTCAAGCGCGCGGGCATTACGACTTCCAAAGAAACGCTGATGCCCTGGAGCGAACTGAGTGCTTACATCTTTGCCAGCGAGATTGCGTGGCGCAAGATTTTTGATCGATTCGATCTCAGTCTGGATGAAATTCTATGCGACGACAGAATCGCAGCCCAGTTCGACTGCATCGCAGCCCAGTTCGCGCCGGGATACACGCCGTTTGAGTATCGCTGGGGTGCGATGAAACTTCGCAAGGAAGGGATGAATGCTCGCACGCGTGCGCAGAATTTTCGCAAACAACTCAAGATACGAAAACTCAGCGATTCCATAAGCTTGGGTGAGCTCGACTTCGCTCAAATCCCCGAAGGTCCCGGCGTGTACGGTATCGCGTTGGCGGGAACGCGTCCCAAGTTTCTGTACGCGGGCGAAGCAACGCAGCTTAGAGACCGAATGCGACAGCATTTTGGAACTGAACAGCAGCGCAGCCTGTGGCAGTCGGGACAAACAGGGGCGGACGTTTTCTTCAGCTCAGTGGCAACCATTGATGATTATAGGCTGGCGCGACAAAGTGTCTTGCTGAAGTGGTATAGCCCGGCCTGGAACATCGTTGACTTGCTATCGGCGTAAACGTAGGCACCACCTGCTTCCGAGTTTCAGCTCCTGCGGTGAGATCAGTGAGCCGTCGGCGTTAGCCCGGATTATTCATGGCGCGTAGCTACGTTCGCCAGAACGTGGTGAACCTCTTTGAGTTACAGCCACGTTCTGGCTAACGTAGCTACGACAGTCTGTATTTTCAAGTTTCGACGTAACTCGTCGCGTGATAATCGTTTACGTAAAATATTGATCAGGACTATGAATAATCCGGGTTAGCCGCGGGTTTGGAAGTTGTTGCCGTCCATGGTCAATGTTTGACGCAGCTACTTGGGAGTATCGCTCGATGAATGGTCATGCACGATCATCCACTTGCCGTCGAGCTTCTGCCACACCAAAGAAAAATTGCCGCCTGCGGGTTGGTCGCGAGTTAAGTGCCACCGACCGAGCATCAGCGCGGCCCCGTCGTCGAGCGATTGCACTTCCAGCTCGGTGAACTTCAGCATACCCATGGTCTGTTTATCGGGGTATTTTTTTATGTAGCGATCGCGGGTCGCTTCCCAGCCACGCGTGGTTTTGCCACCAGAGCTGAAAGTCAACTGTTCGTTGTGCCAGTAAGCTTCCATAAAGGCTGGGATGTCGCCACGGTTCCAACTCGCGGCTTGCTTTTCGACGATACTCTTCAATTCAGTTGCCAGTGGCGATTCAGTGTTAACTCTGCCTTCGGCCGCCTGTTTAGTCGCGACTGTTTTCACTTGATAGATGTCAAAACTAGCCGCCTTTGGAGTGGCTGGCTTGACACCTGCCTGAGTCAACACGGCTTCGATCGCAGCCATCGTTTCCGGTGCGGGTTTGAAATTTCCAACGCGTGTTCCCGAGGCGATCGAAAGCGGGGTCCAACCGTATTCGTTGCAACTATTCCAAACGTCGATGCGAGCGCCTTGCTGGGCCAAATAGGTGACCACCTGTGGCAGGCTCTTATAAGCGGCCCCGTGCATGGCTGTTTCGCCGTGATCATCCTTGGCATTGATGTCCAAGCCTTGCTGCAGCAAGTAGGTTAAACACTCGAGCACCTCGGATTCCGTACCTGCTTCTTCACCTGGCGCAAGTGATCCGACACCCGCTGCAGCCATCAGTGTCGTAGCATGTTCTTCGTTCGGAATCAGCGGATCGGCACCGAGTTCGACAAGCGTCTTCATCAGCGGTAAATCGGCCGTCACCGCCGACATCAACAGAGGCGTTGCGCCTTGTCGGCTGAGTTTGCCTCGACCCGACGAACCGCGCTCGAGCCGCAGATTCACGTCCGCTCCGCGTGCGACCAATTCACGCACGAATTGCAAACTATCGAGCTTGCCTGAAACCATGGGAGCCGGATCACCGTCGTCGCCATCGCCACGATTCGGCTTCCGCACCCAACTGAGGGCGTGGAGTACGGTATAGCCAGAGCGCTCGTCGTTCGGATCTGCTCCGGCATCAACCAACCGAATCGCTAACTCAAAATGACCATTCTCCACCGCCAACATCAATGTTCCCGTTCCTTTGCGTGGCGCTTTGCCCCCGGCGGTGGACTTGAGCACTTGGTTTACGTCAACGCCCTTATTGAGCAACAACTGAGCGACGCTTGCTTTTCCAGCTCGCACTGAAAAGAACAATGGATTGAACCCGGAGGGAAGCGAATCGTTGGGATCTGCCCCCGCGTTGATCAGCTCTTCGACAACCTCAGTATGTCCTTCCGCAGCAGCCCACATGATGGCTGATTGACCGGTGCGTTCATGGGCTTGCGGATCAGCACCGCTCTTGAGAAGCAATTGAACACTTTTCAAATCGCCGGTGCGCGCGGCTGTCATAAGCACCGATTCACCACCAGGCAAAGCGGTGTTCGCATCGGCGCCTCGCTCAAGCAGCGCTCCAATGATGGCCGCATTGCCATTGGTGCAGGCCAGGGAAAGCGGAGTTACTGCGTACAAATTTTTAGCTGTCGGATTTGCATCGGCCGCCAGCAACGCTTGAGTCATTTCCAAATCATCATGGTCCACTGCCCAGTGCAGTGCCGTCATCCCATCGGCTTGCGGCGCATTCACATTGGCTTTTTCAGCCAGCATGCGTAGAACTGTGACTCGTTGACCGAGTTCGGCAGCGTCCGCAATCGTTTCAGGGCTATCGGCGAGCAAGTTACAACTCGCGCCCACTATACAAGCAAACACGAAACTTCTGACCAATTGCATTATAAAAAAGCCTTCTATCCGGCGCCGCTTAAACGAATTCCGCACGGGCAGTTGGCTGTATTTTAAGTGGGCGAGCCCGAAGAAGCGAGTCTAGCAGGCTGCTAGTTGATCGACGTTTTGATTTTTTGCGGACTGCCGTGTAAAGCGGATGCGAAGGCCGCAAGCTGCTGCATGTTGTCGCAGTGACCAGTGTACTTGAGTTGCGGTCGCAAGCCATCATGCAACGCGCGGCCACCTAAGATGACGATGGTCTCGGCAGGCAATTGGCATTGAAACTCGCGGTAGTCACGCACAAACGAAAGCTCATCCTCCAAATGGGAAACACTCAGCCACAGCAGTTTTGGCTGATAGGTGCGCACGGCTTGAGCGATGGTTTCGAAAGGTAAATTTGAACCGAGGTTGGTCGCACGCCAACAACACTCTCGCAATACTAGCTCGATGAGTTGTCCGGGCAGCGTGTATTGGTCGCCGGACGGTGCGGCCCCGATAGCAATGGGAGCATTCGGTGGAGCCTCTGGGATCAAGTGGCGGAACTCGTGTAAGACACGGTGACAAACCTCGCACCCGCGTCGCTCCTGATAAATCTCCAAACTTCCGCAATTCCAGAGTTCGCCCAGGCGCCGAAAAGTAGCTGCGATGAAGTCGTCGGCTAACTTGGAAAAACACTCATAGCGAGCGTAGTATGTCGTCAACAGTGCGCGGCACTCGTTTTCGTTACCTTCTATGACTGCACTCTCAAATTGCGACCGGAGAGTGTCGAGGTCGACGGGAGTGTTGGGGACACTAACGTTGGGCGTCTTGAGCTTTGACGGCACTAGAACTTCCCGGTTTGTCTCTTCCAAAAACCGCAAAAGTCCGTCTAGCGGAATACGACGATGACCCCCCACGGTGCGTATCGTGGGTATCGCACCCTGGTCGCACCAACGTTTAACCGAAGACTCCGAAACACTCAGTGCCTCAGCGACTCGCTTTGTCGTTAATTGATGTTCCACTTGCCATCCATTAAAAGAGCAAACTGGCGTTCAAACGAGTGTTTGGGCACAGGAAAACGTTGTATAGGCTGCCGGACTGTGAATTCGGATGGTCAAGGACAAACACGGGCTGGAAGACTATGCCACCACAGGCTGGAAAAGCCACCGCAGGCTGGAAGCCTACGCCGCTCTGCGCTTGCAATCCTGTTTAAAGTTGACTGTTTTGAACGGTTTAGCAAGTATAGTTCGTCGACTAGTCTGCGGGTAATGCACGCCTCCAAATTAGGGGTTAATTTGAATTTATCTGCAAATTGGTCCGTTTTCTGGAATAATTCGGTTGCAATGGACCTCGAGGTGCGGTAAAACGAATTGAACGTTTTGGACGAATTGAACGAATTATTTCGAGGTGAAACAAATGGTTACTACCTTAGTCCGCGAGAGAACTCGAACTGCGACAACCGCCACGCCGAAGCGAACCTTTCAGAGGATCGCGTTAGAGGACGCTTTTCTGGAGTATTGCCAGTTGAGTATGGATCCGGGGGAGCCGAACGTCGACCCTAACCGCGTTGCGGAACTGAGCAAAGAAGCTCGCGAACACATTTCCAATGAGCTGTTCAAGCTGCGGTCCGCTGAGACGGAGGTTTTGGGCGACGAACTGCTGTTAACCTCGGAGGTTGTTAGCAAGCGGTCACCCAAGCTGGCGAGCATGCCTAGTCATCTGGCAGGCTTGTGCGAACGCGCCTTGTTGACGCCGGATCAAGAGCGCTCCATGTTCCAGCGCATGAACTATCTACGCTATCGTGCAGCCAAGCTGCTGGGACTTGAATCACCGAAGAGCAGAGTATGCCAATGGGACTTTGAGCGGGCTGAAGGTTTGCTGCGGGCAGCAAATTGGCACCGCGACAATATTGTTCAGGCGAATTTGCGACTGGTAATCTCGATTGTCAAGAAGTTTGCGAACAACCAGTGCAGTTTCGATGACTTGCTTAGCGATGGCATCATTGCCCTGATGCGGGCGGTTGAGAAATTCGATTACGACCGCGGCTTCCGCTTTAGCACCTACGCAACGCAAGTGGTTCGGCGTAATTGCTATCGCATGGTGATGGATCGTCAGCAGGAGCGTTTGAAAGTTACCAATAGTGTCTACGAACCAGGCCTCGATGTAGCCGACGATGTGCGTAGTCCAAACATGAGCGAAGGTCGCTGGAGCACCATGCGACAGCACTTGGGAGCACTGCTTGAGCAGCTTGATCGTCGCGAAAAATTCATCATTCGTGCCCGATTTTCGCTCGGCGGACATCGCAAGGTGCAGACGCTTCAATCGCTTGCCGAAGCCCTGGGTGTATCGAAAGAACGCGTACGTCAATTGGAAAAGCGAGCGATGGACAAGCTCCGCGTCCTGGCCGACACCCAGCCGCTCGAGTTTGCGGACGCGGATTAAGGCTGACACCCGATGGCTTCAGCTGGCGCCTAAACGTGACGGTCGACGACGTTCGGACTCGCGGAGTTTCATCTTGCGAATCCGAATGGATTTGGGAGTGATCTCAACCAGTTCATCGTCTTCGATGTATTCGAGAGCCGCTTCGAGAAAAAGTGCTCGCGGTGGTTTAAGAATAATGTTCTCATCTGAACCGGCTGCGCGTACGTTGGTCAACTTTTTTTCGCGGCAGGGGTTTACTACCATGTCGGCATCGCGGGCGTTTTCGCCGACGATCATTCCTTCATAAATCTCTTCCCCAGGTCCAACGAACAATTCGGCCCGATCTTGCAGACCGAACAAAGCAAAACCGACCGCTTTGCCCGTGACCATGGAGACTAGCACACCGTTGGCGCGGTGAGGAACATCGCCCTCCTGCAGTCTGTATCCAGAGAAACGGTGATTAATGATGGCGGTTCCCTGGGTCGCATTGAGCAATCGCGTACGCAGACCAATCAACCCACGAGCTGGAATCGAGAATCGCAGCAGCGAGTAACTACCGCGCGGAATCATCTCTTCGATCGTACCGCGGCGATACCCAGCCAGCTCCATGACGGGTCCCACCTTTTCCGTTGGGACTTCAACGGTAAGGGTTTCGAAAGGTTCGTGGAGTTTGCCATTGATTTCCCGCACGACAACGCGCGGTTTGCCAACGGAAAGTTCAAAACCTTCGCGGCGCATAGTTTCAATCAGAATCGCCAAGTGCAAAACACCGCGACCTCGGACTGCAAAAGCTTCAGAGCCTTCGACGGGTGTAACTCGCAGCGCTACGTTGCGTTCGAGTTCTTTTTCAAGGCGCGAACGCAGTTGTCGGGTGGTGACGTATTTGCCTTCACGGCCAGCGAACCCGGAAGTGTTCACACTGAAAACCATTTCCAACGTCGGTTCATCAACGGTCAAGCGTGGCAGCGGGCGCAGTTCACCGCGGGTTCCGATGGTGTCGCCAATTTCCACTTCTTCCAGCCCCACAACGGCGGCGATATCGCCTGCCGTGACTTCGTCGACTTCGACCCGTCCGAGTTTGTCGAACGTAGAAAGCGTTGCGACTTGGGCTTGAACGATGCGATCATTGGGCTTCGACAAATCGATTTGTTGGCCGATCTTAAGCTTACCCGCTTGAATACGACCTACGGCGATGCGGCCCACGTATTCGGACCAGTCTAGGTTAGTGACCAGCATCTGCAGCGGCGCGTCCGGTTCGACTTCTGGGCCAGGAATGCACTCCAGAACCATATCAAGTAGCGGTACCATCGAATCGCCCCGGACGTTGGGGTCATGCGTCGCGTAGCCTTCTTTGGACGAGGAATAGATGTGGAGGAAGTTGTCCATGTAGTGTTCGCCGCCCAGATCGACCAGCAACTCTAACGCCTCGTCGAGCACTTCTTTGGCGCGCGCGTCAGGACGATCGATCTTATTGATGACCACGATGGGTTTCACGCCAACTTCCAGCGCTTTCGATAACACGAACCGTGTTTGCGGCATCGGTCCCTCGGCGGCATCAATCAACACCAGAGCACCGTCAGCCATGCGCACAACGCGTTCCACTTCGCCACCAAAGTCGGCGTGGCCAGGCGTATCAATGATGTTGATCTTCACGCCTTTGTAATGCAACGCTATGTTTTTGCTGAGGATCGTGATACCGCGTTCACGCTCCAAGTCGTTGCTGTCAAGAATCTGGTGGCCCTGCAATTGCGAATCGCGAAATTGCCCACTTTGACGTAGTAGGCAGTCGACGAGTGAGGTTTTTCCGTGGTCAACGTGGGCAATAATAACAATGTTGCGGAGATCGCTACGACGCATGCCGAAAGCCTGTTCAATAAAATGCCGAGAGTTCAGAACACTTATTCTGTTCTCTGAGGTCGAATTACGGGAGGGGTCGCACTTTTTGACTCTGGGCGTTGCTAGCCAGAGCCGGCCAACTGTCCAACCATTCCTGGCCCATCAAAATCGCTTTAAAGGCAGTTTTTGACCACCCAAGGGGGTTTTTGAGTAGCTTCATTGCCCCTTGGTGAGCCCCGGTTTTGATCAGATTTACCAGATTTGCACTGGCTTTGGTCGCAGGTATAATCGCAGTTGAGCTCTCACCCGCCCTTGCACAAGCCCGCCAGAATGCCACCAATCCATCGCCGCCAACTTCTTCAAACTTCGGCAATTATCGGCTTAAGCGCGGTGACGGTCGCCAAGATAGTCACGCTCACGCGCGCCGCCGAAGGGAAACCTTTGGCAGTCGGGACGCGTATCTTATTCCAAGGTGACTCAATCACCGACGCGCACCGCGATCGAAAATCGGACAAAGCCAATGATGCCACGGGTCTTGGCAACGGCTATCCTTTGTTTGCAGCGGGAGAAGTGCTGCGCGATCATGCAGATTTGAAACTCGAGATTTTCAATCGGGGAATTAGCGGCAACAAAGTTCCCGATCTGGAAGCTCGTTGGCAGACAGATTGCTTTGACCTTCAGCCTAAGGTGTTGAGCATTCTCATTGGCGTGAACGATATTTGGCACAAACTGAACGGAAACTACTCGGGCACAGTGGAGGATTACGCAAACGGCTTTCGCAAGTTGATTGTGCAAACGCAAAGCAAATTACCTGAGACTCGAATTGTGATCTGCGAGCCGTTCGTGCTTAAGTGTGGTGCGGTGAGCGCCAAGTGGTTTCCAGAATTTGATGAGCGACGTGCAGCGGCGGTCAAGTTAGCGGCGGAACTCAAACTGACCCTTGTTCCGTTTCAACAGATGTTTAATCGCGCAGTCGAGCACTCGCCGCCCGAGTACTGGGCTGCCGACGGAGTCCATCCGACTGTGGCTGGACATGCGCTGATGGCGAGCGAATGGCGCAAGGTCACGGGTATCTAAGTTCACGGATATTGAAAGTCACGGGTATTGATATTTAGGGTCTCAGGCTTTTAGGGTCTCAGGTATTTAGTCAACGGATGTAATCCAATTTGGAGGAATCGATGAGCGCCAGATATCTTCAAGCGGTATTCCTCGCAAGCTACTTTTCTTTTTCTATTGCCCTTGGCTTCGACGACGCCAAGATTAAGGAGGCCGCCACCGATGCTTCGTCGAGTTCTAATTCGAAAACAGAAGTTGCCGCCGGTCGAGCTTCAGCCGTTTTCGCGGGTGGCTGCTTTTGGTGTGTTGAATCGGATTTCGAAAAAGCGCCTGGAGTGATCGATATCGTGGCCGGCTACAGTGGCGGGCGTGCAAAAAATCCGACGTACAAAAACTATGCCAGTGGCGGGCATCGCGAAGCTGTGTTTGTTGTCTACGATCCGTCCAAAATCACCTACGCGGGGCTGGTCGAATACTTGCTCAAGCATGTTGATCCAACCGACCGAACGGGTTCCTTCATCGATAAGGGTTTGCAATATACGTCGGCGATCTACTACGCGACGCCGGAAGAAAAATCGGAAGCACAGCGTGTCGTCAAGGCCATCGAGGAAATGAAAGTGTTGCGTGGTCGGGTGACGGTTCCGATCCTACCGCGACAAGCCTTCTGGCCAGCCGAGGAATATCATCAAGATTATCACAGCAACAACGCCGACAAGTACGGTAACTACCGCGCGACATGCGGTCGAGACAACTTCGTGCAAAAACTCTGGGGCCCAGCCGCGAACCAGTTGACCATCCCTGGTGCGTTCCCAGACGAGTCGCAAATCGCCAAAGTGAACCAGGAAACTGCGGATTCGAAAAAGCCCAATTCCTCGTCGGTGCCGGCGAGCAATGATAAAGACAAAGAATTTTCAGCATGGATGAAGTTCAAGAAACCCTCGGACCGCGAACTAAGAAAAAAACTAACTGCGGTTCAATTCGAAGTTACTCAAAAGAACGGAACGGAAATCGCCTTTCGTAATCCCTTTTGGAACAACCATGACGAAGGGCTCTACGTTGACGTCGTTTCCGGTGAACCTCTCTTCGCGTCAACAGACAAATTTGATTCGGGAACCGGATGGCCCTCGTTCGCCAAACCCGTTGACCCGCGGCTGATCCTGTCCAAAGAGGATCATTCAGAAGTCCCTGTGCGTACCGAAGTGCGTTCGCGGATCAGTGACTCGCATCTGGGCCACGTTTTCAATGATGGTCCGGTTGAACGTGGCGGACTTCGATACTGCATCAATTCCGCTTCGTTGCGATTCGTTCCCAAACGCAAGTTGGAAGCGGAAGGCTACGGCGAGTTCTTGGGGCTGTTCGAAGGTGTCCCCAGTGTCAAGAAAGCTCAGTAGTCCCCAATCGCTCACAAGAACGATTGAGGCAATCGTTCTACACTAGTTGCGGCTAACCTGAGCAGTCAGGTTGCGAGTTCGGGCCTGTTCGATGGCGACTTGCAGGACCTTGTCAGCTTTGACATCGGTTGACATCAAGACCGCTCCGTCACCACCCAATATGGGCTTCACTACCGCATGTTCGCCCAGAACATTGGCGCCCGGTACATCGGCTTCCACAGCAATGTTCGGTTGTACGCCGCGTTCGCTGATCGCGGCACCGGTCGGCGAGTAGAATTTAGAGACCGTCAAACGAATACCGCTCGAGAGCGCCTTGGTATGAAACAAGCCTTGTACGCTACCCTTGCCGTAACTTGTCGAACCCACGAGCAAACCGCGACGGTTGTCGTTGATCGCTCCTGCGAGGATTTCACTGGCGCTGGCGCTTTCATGATCGATCAGCAGAATCAATGGGACTTGCCACGTGCCACTGCGGTTGGCGGTGTAATTTTGATTCTCAATTCCATTCTTACCACGGGTGCTGACGATGCCCCCTTCTTGAATGAATCGATCCGCCACTGCGACGGCTGCATCCAGCCAGCCTCCGGGATTCCCGCGCAGGTCGATGATCAGATTCTGCATGCCTTGACGGTGGAGAGTCCAAAGTGCTTCGTCGAGTTCATTAGCGGTAGTCTTTTGAAAGCTGGTGATTTTGAGGTAAGCAATTCCTGAAGCAGTATCGAGCAGATTAGCATTTTCAATGCTGGGGACTTCCACGCGACGACGCGCGACAACGCGTTCGAAGGTGGTTCCGTCTTGCCGCGCGATCAGCAAACGCACATGACTTCGCTCTGGACCACGCAACAAATCCGCCGCTCGCTCGGCGCCCACGTCTTCACATCGCGCTGAACCGATTTCCAGGATCGAGTCACCCGCTTGCAAGCCGGCTTCCATCGCCGGTCCGTTGGGAATTACGTTCAGCACGTAGAGAGGTACTTCATGCGGCTTGAGAGCGATACCCAATCCCACAAAGTTGCCTTCGATTTGCGATTCGACTTCGTTCAGTTCGGTAGTTGATAGAAAAGACGAATAGGGATCCAATAAACCGACCGCACCGAACACAAACTGCATCACTGTAATGGTGGGATTTAAACCGATCTGCTTCTCAGCACTGGCTGCAGCGCTGGCGACAATCGACCGCGCTTCGAAGCGATTGTTGACCGGGCGAGACAGTGTGTGCCGATGAATGTTAGTTCGGAACTGTTCTACCACCTGCGGATTTTGACCAGCCAGAAACGCGTCGACGAATTTTGGCTCGGTCAATGCGACTTCTAGGTAAGCTGTACCGCCTCGAACCAATTGCGTCATTTCTATCGGATCGACGTAACTCATCTCAAGCCGAGCCAAGACCTCAGAGTACAGCTCAAGTACATCTTGAACGGATGCCTGTTTCAAATTCTCCAACATGGTGACGTCCAAGCAGCGGCGCAGCACATCGTAGTGTAAACGTGAAATCAGCAGGCGGCGCTTCAGCTCGCCATGATCCGGAAATTTCCGCGCCGCAACTTCGTAGTGTTGAATCGCCTCCAACCAACGCTGGTTCTGCTCGTGCTCAATGCCAGTGCGCAGTTGAGTGTCCGCCACATCGGAAACAACCTGCGGAGCGGCGGTGCCCGCGAGTTGCTGAGCGGAGACGATCGAACCGCAGCCGACGATTACGAGGCAGCAGATTAGTGGCAGGCATTCGCGGGGGGAGAATCTCATTGGCTACTTCCGAGGAGTTGACATCGTGCACCGTGGAAAAGCGAACAAGCCAAGAGAGTAGAGCGAGTACCTTCGCTCCGAGACTCAGCGGGCATTTTTCGCGATCGGGAAACCTCGAAGCACATCAACCGCTGGAAGGATTTCTAAACCGTCCATGTCGGCTTATCGAGACGCGCTGCCATCCATGCACGAAGTCGGCCCAACGAAATATAGGTCACAAAACTGCCTGGTCAAAGTAAAGTCGAATAATTTCCGACGGCGTATCCCTCATCAACGCTAAACGTTGCCGCCTAAATTCCGGTGGTAACGATTAGTCGCAAAACGCTTGCTTGAGACTCGCGTCGCTGACGATTTGATAATCGATCGCAGAGAGATTTTTTGACACAAGGTCGTTGCACTTTTTGGACAGCGACCTGCCGCGCATCCCGCGCAGAAAAACTAGATCAAATCTACTAATGCTTCGTAAATTTCGATCTCGTAAAGGCATCCGCCGAATATTATGCAGCCGCAAGACGTGAGGCAAGTGTGTTGTGGCAAATAGGGCGTTACAGCCAGCTTTGCCAGCGTTAGGCCTGCCACTCCTCGACCTGCGGAAGATCCTCAAGCGTGCTTAGGCCGATCAGCTGTAGCAGTTTATCAGTCGGATAGTAGTGCAATTGCCGCTGTTTCTGTCCTTCGCGACGGACTTCGATGAGCTGACGCCGGACAAGTTGACTGAGCACTGGGCCACTCGGCTGGCCCCGCTGGTCCTCGAGCTGCTCGCGCGAGATTCCTGGTTGATAAGCAACCAGTGCCAGGCAATCGATGGCCGCCTGATTCAATCGGATCTCGCGAATCGGCCCATAGAATCGATCGCGAATGAATTGCAGGTCCTCAGTTAGCTGCAACCGATAGCCGTTGCCGATCGTCACAATGCGAATCGCCCGGCCAGTCTCGGCGTAGATTTGATTTAGCTCCGCAACGTGAGCATCGATCTCAGCGGCTCTCACCCCGCGCATGAGACCCGCAATCTCGTCTGCGGCGATGGGGCTGTTATCGGGGCGTCCAACGAATAATACGGATTCGAGCACCGATGTCGGCGTTACAGGGCACGCGTCCGACTCTGAAAGTTCTTCATGCAGCGGATCGAAAGCGTCGGCTTCTGCATCGGAGGCCGTTTGGGCAGAGTTGGCGTGCTCTAACGACTGTTCAGGTAGACTGCTTTTGTGCAGCAGCTGCGCATAGGCTTGGCTGAGTTCCTCAAGCGACAGCCCTTGTTCCTCATCGTTATCATCCAGCTGCGATAAATCCATTGGCACAGCTCTCCTACGTAATGGCCCAATAAGCGATTGGGGCGAATTCGAGAACTATAGCATGCCACGAATCGCTAGTCAGCGGAAGCCGAAGCGGCCGGTTCGGCGACCGTTGCCGCTAACTTTTCGTGCAAGATTCGATCGAGAATGCCGTTGACGAACTGTCCCGATTGACGGTCACCATAGCGCTTTGCTAGCTCGATCGCCTCGTTGATCGCCACTCTTCCGGGGGTGTCGCCGAGCAGGATTTCGTAGGCCGCCAATCGCAAAATATTGCGATCAATGGCCGCCATACGTCGGATCGACCAATTCGACGCCCGAGCGGAGAGGGCTTTGTCGATTTCGCGGCGATTTAGCAGCACTTCTGACAGCAGTTTTCTTGCGAACTGCACCAAAGGTCGATTCCCTGCCAGACGTTTGACCAGAAAAGTATCGGCCACTTGACGATCTTGCTCTGGGTTAAGGTCGTCCTCATACAGGAGTTGCAAAACGATTTCACGCGCGCGTCGTCGAGTGCTCATAGGTTACAAAATCTCTGGTCAGATTAGGGTCGGGAGAGCCTCTATGGTACCCACTTTACGCGATCCGTCTAGTTTAATTTAGCGGCCACAGGGGACGTAATTGGGTTTCATGACTTTGAGGTGCTTCACGGTCGCATCCGGCACATGCGACCCACGGTGGGTCACACTTGCCGAGCTTGCCGAGTGTGGCCTTGCCCAGCACTTGCAGCCTCAGAATGCTTCACAGTGCCCCTATCAAGGGTGGTCACTCACTGTTTTTGGTTTTCGCGCGATGCAATCGTTCGTAAAGTTCAGCATGCTGGGAAACCATGCCAGCCAGCGAAAAATGCTGGGCGATTCTTTGTTTTGCCGCAACGCTCATCAAAGCCCTGCGTTCAGGTTCACGCAACAGTTGATTGGTGATGCGCGTCAAGCGACCGACATCGCCGAGCGGATAGAGCAATCCCGTAAGCTCATGAACCACCAGATCGCGCGTGCCGGGTATGTCGCTGGCCACGACGGGCACGCCACACGCCATCGCTTCCAGAATGGTATTACTCTGTCCTTCATACAAGCTACCATTCCACAGTAGATCAAAGCCGGTCATTAACTCTTGCGCATCACTGCGCTCACCGACAAAACGTACCGCTTCGTCGGCGCCGACTTGATCGCGGTAGTGCAAAAGTTGTTCGCGTTCTGGACCATCCCCGACGATGACGACGCATACATCTTTTAACGCTACGCGCAGCAATTCTCCCGACCAAATCAGTTCGCGGTAACCCTTCTGTTTCCATAGTCGACCGACTGCGCCGACCAACGCTCCGCGCGGCGGCAATTTCAACCGCTCGAAGACCTGTGCGCGCGTAAGCGGCTGGTACTGCGGTGGCACGACCGCGTTGGCGATCACCGTAAAGCGATGGGCTGGGATTCCATGCGGCTCGTAGAACTCAGACACAGCCCGCGTGTTCGTAACAATGGTGTCTGTACACTTGAGCAAGTAGCGATCCACTGCGAAGTTCCACCACTGCTTCCACGGGTCGACAGATCTTTCGCCCGCAATGATTACGGGGACTCGCGCGCGTCGCGCAGCCATGCGACCATAGCTGTTGGCGGCAAACAGCCAAGAGTGTACGACGTCCGGTTGCAACACTTTCAACATGCGGACCAGTCGCCAATAAGCGGTTGGATCGAACTTACCGCGCTTGCCGATTACATGAACCGGGATGCCCTGCTCGCGTAATTCTGCTTCGTAGGGACCACTGTGCGTCAGCACAATTACATGGCATTCAAACCGCGTGCGGTCGAGGCCTGTTGCGAGCAACGTCAATTGTTTCTCGGCCCCGCCTTTGACCAAAGTCGGAATAATGAGACAGACCTTCAGCCGCATGGACTCCGCCTTTCAAGGCTTCTGAATGAGCCGATCATCGGCCTGAGAAAATGAACTTATATTTTGGAAAACGAAGCCGCGCAGCGGGCGAAAAGTGAATCCCAGGCGGGTGCCGGTTGACTAACTTGTTGTTCACGGGCTCGGGAGATCGCTTGACGGAACGGTAGTGGACTGTTGAGCCATTGCGTGATTTTTTCGCGTAGGCTCTCGACATCGCCATCGCGGAAAGTTAACTGAGAAACGTTCTCGCTGACGAACAAACTCCGCAGTTCAGGGCTGTCAGGGGTCAAAAACGGAACCGCGCTGGCGGCACACTTGGGGATTAACCAGCCCAATCCATGACCGCGAGCGGGAACGATGCATAAGTCAGCTGCTCGTAAGACTTCATCTAAATCCTCGAACGCGCCCGGCATAGCAATCAAGTTGTGCCAACCGTTGTAACGCAGTTGATCATAAAACCGCGATCGCTCGGCACTATCGCCTAGTAACCAGACTCGCAGCGCGCGATGATCTTGGACAAGCGGACCGATGGCGCGAATCATTAGTTCGACGCCAGCCTTGCGAGTCAACTCAAGAGGGCATACGACTACGCGATCGATGCTGCGTACAAACAGATCATGATTGATATCGGCCAGAGCGTTGCGAGCGGCGGCTCGGACTAGGTCGGTGCGGTTGATGGGATTGCTCGCATCGGGAATACGTTCAATTTTTGTTTCTTGAATTCCAATCGCCCGCAAGCGTTGATGCGCATCGGCGCGAGGTGCGACGACGATCGAAGCGCGGCGACAAGCGTCCAGTGTTCTCGCGCCCGGCTGCCAACGTGGGTCGCAACCGTCGGCCAGTTCCAGCGGATCGAAACGAATGACCACTGGCGGTCGATGGAGTCCCGGGACCTGGGTGAGAATGATCTGTGCTTCCAAGTCGGCCGAATCGCAGTAAATTACGTCAAAACAGGCGCAGTGCTTCGAAACCCAATCTGCCAAACCACGAGCGTATCTAGCGGTGCGCAGCGGGTTGGTCGGGGCATATTCGAGACGGTGGACAGGCATCTCGTGAAAATCGAGTCGTGTTGACCAACTGGAATGCCATCTCGGGGTGAGGATGGCCAGGCTGGCACCACGGGCTTGCAGCGCTCTGGCCCAGCTCACTAAGCGCTGTGTGCTGTCCGAGCAACTTGGCCAAAACCGGCGTGTTACGATCAGCACACGCGGCCCTTCGCTCGGCGCTGCACTCATACCAATTCGGCCTCAATTTCTGCTGGTTCAAGTACTGCCAAATAGGGCAGGTTACGATAGAGATCTTGATAGTCTAATCCATAGCCGACCACAAATTCGTCCGGAATGCGAAAAGCTACAAAATCCGGCGTCATCGAAACGGTCTGGCGTCCTTCTTTGTGCAACAAGACAGCGCTCGCCAGGCTTTGGGGTCCCATCGAATCGATGCGACGTAGCACTTCTTGCAATGTCTTGCCGGTATCGAATATATCATCGATCACCATCACCTCGCGGTCCTTTACATCCAGCATCATATCGTCTCGAATCCAGAGTTCACCCGACTGGACGCCGCCTCGATAGCTGCTGGCCTGGATCAGACTGACGCGTACCGGCATCGTCAACCTACGCATCAAGTCAGCCATGAGCACGAGCGAACCGGTCATGACGGCCACGATGGTCAGTTGGCGGTTGCCATACCGTTCCGATATCTGGGCTGCCATGGCATCAACGCCAGCCTGCAATTGATGCTCGTTCAGCAGCGTTTTCACAAGGGGATTCCAGTATTCGGAAGTAGGCGGTAGTTTATCTCCAGCGCATGCTGCGCCTAGGGTTTGGCCTCACACCCGCCTGGAACCCTTTGCTTACTATTAATGCTAGCCGTTCGAGGCTCCCAGTTCAATGTCGCTACGAGAAGCTAAGATTGGGGCTCGCAAAAACGAGAAATGAGGCGAGTCATGGATCCATTGCTCAGTGAGCAGATACTTATCGAAAAGCACCCTGATTGGCAGGGTGAGCGCTTTCTCGTAATCTCGCCAGGCCGATCGCAATTGGGGTGGCAATTGCGATTGCAACATCCAGCCGCTCAAATTCAAGCCTGGTATTGCGACTTGTATCAAGCCACGGAAGCTCGCGCGACGGCAGTGGCGGCGCAGGCTGCGATCGATGTGGTGTGTGCGGTGGATCTGCCTGACGCAAGCTATGATGCTGTATTCATGCCCGTGCTTAAGCGTGGCGAAGCGGAGCTAACGCGCGAACTGATGCAGCAAGCTCATCAGCGGCTGAAGGTGGGTGGTTATTTGGCCATGTCGGTCGACAACCCAACCGACACTTGGTTGCATGAACAGATGCGCGCGATTTTGGAAAAAGTAACCGTCCAGCAGCATCCGCAAGGGCGCGCCTATTGGGGGCGCAAGACCGGCCCGTTAAAACGTCAGCGCGATTTCAGTTGCGAGTTTCAGTTTCGCGACGAAGATAGTTTGGTCACAGCGTATAGCAGACCCAGCGTTTTTTCCCATCGAAAGCTCGACGACGGTGCGCGGCAACTGATCAAGCAGGTTGAGATTGGCCCTGCGGATAATGTGTTGGATTATGGCTGCGGCAGCGGGGTGGTGGCGCTTGCCTGTGCGCGGCGAACCAGCGGAAAAGTGATCGGTGTGGACGCTAACTCGCGCGCCCTTGAATGCTTAAAGCGGGGTGCTCAGGCCAATAGTTTGCAGAATATCGACACGATTTTGAACGCAGATGGTCATCTCGGTTTGTCGATCAAAATGGATGTTGCGCTAGCAAATCCGCCCTACTTTGGCGATCAAAAAATCTGGCAACACTTTGCTGATGCATGTTTGAGTTGTTTGCGTTCCGGAGGTTCGCTGCTCATAGTGACGAAGCAACCGAATTGGTTCGCCGAGTACTTGGATCCCAAGCTGGAATCTCTGAGCGTCGCCGAATCGGGGCACTACTATTTGGTGCATGGCTGGGCACTTTGAACACAGCAAAGGGTGGCACGCGCTGAGCAGTCGAGTAATGCGAGCCTCGAAGAGCGTGTCCAACTGTGCTTGCTTGGCAGCGGCCAGACGTGATCTACAACGGAACCAGCCGCGCCCTTCGAAAACTCAGGGACGTGCCACCCTAAACGCACGAAAAATAAACTTCTTCGAATCGTCAGCTTTCCGGCTAATTCAATTTGACCCGGGTGCCCTGGAGTGTTATAGTTCGATGCTAAGTAGCCATTGCTGGGCCGGTTGGGTTCCAAAATCCGCCGGATCATTCGAAATCGACTTTAGCGACTCGGACACGTTGATGAATCAGGAGGATTCACACTTCCGGGCCTCTTGCCTGCGACCGCGATTGATGCACTTGCTCTTCATGCCACAGTTGATTGATCTGATTGAAACCTAGTTTCACAAGATCGGATCGATTAGCCGCGTGACCCAAAACTGAGCCTGACCTGCAGCATCGATGCGACGGCCACTCAAAATTACCTTAGTAAATTTGTGTACCTGGTTTTCCAAAACTGGGTATTCGAGAGTATCAACGTGTCGATTCGGTCCCGGTGGCATGTTGATTCTGAATAATCACGGGACGAGTTTCGGAGTTTGATAATGGGTAAGAAACTGTATTGCGGTAACCTCAGCTACAGCGTGCGATCAGCACAGCTTGAGCAGTTGTTTCAAGAGTTTGGAAATGTTGTTAGCGCGCAGGTGATCGAGGATCGCGATACTGGTCGCAGCAAGGGCTTCGGCTTCGTCGAAATGTCGACTGAGCAAGAAGCAACTGCAGCGGTCAATGGTCTCAACGGCCGTGATCATGACGGTCGCAGCCTGCAGGTCAACGAGGCACGTCCTCGTGAAGAACGATCTGGCGGCGGCGGCGGTTACGGTGGCGGCGGTGGTGGCGGCGGCAGCCGTGGTGGTAGCGGCGGTGGCGGCGGCGGCGGTGGTGGCGGTGGTGGCGGTGGCGGACGACGCGATCGCTGGTAACCAGCCAACTCGCTAACGCTGAGTTGAATTGTTTAAGCCAACAGTGCAGGTTGGTTTGCCCGCCTGCACACTGTTGAGCATGCCTGAAATTGGGCGTACGCGGCTGCCAGTCATGACTGACGACGCCTGATTTCTGATTGACTCGATTTCTTGAGCGCCAAGTCGTCTTCGATACTTGGATCTGCGCCTCGCGAATGTGTGGCCGACTTGCTCTCCACAACTCCGTCGAGCCGTATATGCGAGATTCATCACTTTCGTCATCCGTCTGGTTAGATGATAGGGATGAATTGCCTCAGCAGAGAAAATCGTCGGCGAAAAATGCCAGCTCAAAACCTTCACTTGAGTCTGAGCAAACTCGAAAACTCGCTAAACGCGGTTTGCGAATCGGCCGTTCCCCGGTCGGCAAAGCTGTCTTCGCCACGCGTCGAATTTTTGACGGAACCTGTATCGGTGAAATCGAAGGCGAAGTGATTAGCGATGACGAGTATCGCAGTCGCTATGCGTTTGACCTTGAAAACGGTGCGCAACTTGAACCGGCACCCCCTTTTCGCTTCGTCAATCATTCCTGTGAACCCAACTGCGCGTTCGATTTGATTGGCGTGGATCACGTCGATCAACCGAAGTCTACCACCGTCCGCAAACTGTTGATCTTTGCGATTAACGACATCGAGTCGGGCGACGAGCTGACGATCGACTACAATTGGCCCGCTTCCTTTGCGATTCGTTGTAACTGCAAAACGCCCAGTTGCCGAGGCTGGATCGTAGGCAAAAAGAGCCTAGAGCGCCTCCAGCCGACCGCGGGTACGCCAACGGAATCCTGACACCCAGTCGTTGTTGATGGCAAGCTCTACTTGCGCGAAGGCGATAAGATCCTGTGCTACAACGTCCGATCGTAGGGCAGGTACAATGCCGATAAAAATTCTTTTTCTTCATGGTTGGCATTCCGTGCCTGGTGGAGTCAAACCAACTTACTTGAGAAACCACGGTTGCGAAGTTTTTAACCCACTGCTTGATGATGACGATTTTGAAGCCGCCCTGCGGGTCGCTCAAGCTGAGTACGACACGCATTCTCCCGACGTGATCGTAGGTTCCTCGCGCGGTGGCGCAGTGGCGATGAATATCCGATCCGGCAGCACCCCGCTGGTTTTGCTTTGTCCCGCTTGGAAGCGTTGGGGTGGGGTCAAGCAACTCAAACCCAATTCGATGATCTTGCATAGTCGTTTGGACGATTTGATCCCATTCGAGGAAAGCGAAGAGCTGGTGGCCGCCAGCGAACTGTCGCCGGAAACGCTTGTCGACGTTGGCAGCGACCATAGGCTCGCCGATGAGGCCTCTTTGTCGGTCATGCATTGGGCTTGCCAAGTGCTTGCAGCCAACGAGCAACTCCCCTGGGCCGAGGATATCCGTTACGAGACTTTCGCGCAGCGACGCAAAGGAACCTCGCAGGAAGAAGCCAGCTACCTATGCGATGCGTGTGGCGAAGAGATCGTCATTCCTCTGGATCTCACCGCTGGTAGCAGTCAGCAGTACGTCGAGGACTGTCCGGTGTGCTGTCGAGCTAGCGTTATCCATGTCGAGATTGACGAGAACGGCAACTCGCGTATCTGGGCTGAACCGGAGCAGGATTAGCAATCAGGATTCTAAGTAAGGGTGGCACACGAATCGTTCTATATTAGCTTTTATCAGCCCAGTGCAAGGCTGGACAGATAATTTGCTAGCACTGCCCCTGCGACCGTTATTATTAAAAAAGTCGAACTTATCGGAATAACCCTCACATTTTAACATCGCAGTGCCGAAAACAAACATTGACGGTGAGTAGGGTATCAAGTATTTCCCACTACCGCATTTTAAAAGGTGCGGAGTAGGAACGCTTGTGCTGTGTTTAGCTTCGCAAATGGTGGCGGAGTTCAAACAGCTTGTCGTGAGAGGCAGTCTTGCTTCGGCAGATTAAGTTGGCGATTCGTCGCTGCCTTAGTCTCCGAATCAAGCCTGCTTCTGCACTCAACGATAGTGCCAGCAACGCTTTCAAGCGTTGTTGACTGCACGGTCGAAGTGGAAGGGCCTCATACAGAATGATCTGTTGGCCGAGTTCGGTTTCACCATCGCGAAGAAGGAGAGTCGCGTTGAGTCAGGACATTACAAATCGGAAACGACGTTGGCTCGCAGCCCTTATCAGCGTGGCCAAACCCAAATCAACTTGGTTGGTGCCAGCGCTGCTAGCGCCGGCCATGAGCGTTGGAATTGCGAGCAACGCGTTTGCTCAAGCTCCAATTGCGCCAAGTACCTACACACAACCACTGAACGCCGCACCGCAAGTCAACGCTGACTTGGTGATGCGTTGGCTGGACACAGCCCATGAAAAAGCTACCGCAGACGACATCAAGTCAGCGGCGGGTGCTTTTGCAGAAGCTCTTCGCGGCCGCGATCTGCTTGGGAAGTCGCGAGATGCCCGCGTCGAATCGCGTCTAAAGGAAGTCGAAAAGACGCTGGTCGCCAAAGGCGTTAAGAAGCAGCAGATCATCGATGCGCTCAACGCATTAGGTCCGATCGGTGCGCTGCCACAAGCTCGCACTGCCTCGCCAACAGCAGTTGCTCAAGCAGGCAATACTCCGGCTCTGCCGTTGTTGCCGGTCTCGAACAACTTTGCCACTCAAGCCACGCAAGCGGTTTTGCCGGCAACGCAGTCAGCAGCAGCGGTTCAACCGAGTGTGTTTGTGGCACAGAACGATCGATCGCACATGCAACCAGCTTCGGCAGTGCAAGCCGCCGAGCCGGTTGTGCCGGGCCCAACGCTGGGTGGTGCCGGAAGTGGCGATGAACTTTATCGTCGCGGCATCGATGCGCTGCGCAAAGGCGAGAGCAAGCAAGCCTACGACTTGTTCCATCAAGCGTGGCAATTCCAAGGCGAGATGGACCCACAACTGCGCAATCAACTGCGTGAGAAGCTGAGCTTGATGAGTCCGCCGAGCGAACAAGGCGAGTCCGTCTCCGCGGCAGCGCTTGATCCCATGGCTCAACAGCAATTGGCAGCTCGACAACGCTTGATGAGCGAAGTGACAGGCGAAATTGCTGCCGCCGAAGCCAATCGGGAGAGCGAACCGCTGGTAGTTGCTGAACGCCTGCAGGCGCTGCGGACTCGGGTGTCGCAAGCCGATTTGGATGGCGCTGTCCGCAAACAGATGCTGACGATTGTCGATCGGGCAATCTCGTCTCATCAAATTTACCTGAGCACCAATAAATCGGCCATCGACCAAAACATGCGCAATCGGCAGGTGACCGAGCATATCGCCCTGGAAGGGGAAGCTCGCTACAAGACCGAACAACAAGTCGCTTCACTAGTTGAAACCTACAACGACTTGATGGACAAGCACAGCTACGCAGAAGCGGAAGTGGTCGCCAAGCAAGTGTTCCTGATCGATCCCGACTCGCAGACTTCGCGACTGTTGATGGCCAACGCTCGCAATGCGCGCCGCAACATGGAATACGAGGCGATCAAGACGCGCAAGGAAGACGGCTTTATCGATGTATTGAATGACGTCGATCGCGCCGCAGAACCAGTCAGCGATGCAAACTTGATCCAGTTCCCTGATGCTCCGACTTGGAATGCTCTCAGCGAACGACGGTTGAACAAAGATGTTCCAGAATCGCGTCGTGGCATGTCGCCGGCAGAAACTGCGATTTGGGAAAAGCTGAAGCAGCCGATCCTGGTTGACTTCAAGTCCCGACCTCTGGCTGAGGTGGTTCGCACGCTGTCTGATATGACGGGAATACTGATCCACATCGACCAAGCAGCTTTGGCAACGGATGGTGTTTCTTCCGACCTGCCAGTCACGCTCAGCCTGCCCTCGCAAATCTCTTTGCAGAGTGCGCTGAACATCATTCTCAACGGTCATAACCTTGACTTTGTGGTTCGCAACGAAGTGCTGCTGATCACATCAGCCAAAAACACTGCTCAAGCCAACGTTGAACGCACTTACAATGTTCGTGACTTGGTCCTACCCATTCCGAACTTTGTAACCGATTACAACAGCGGAATGGGCGGCGCGCTGCGAAATGCGTACGAGACGATGGGACGTGGTTTAGTTGCTCAAACGGGTCCCATCCCTAGTGCGGGAGCGCAAACGCAACTCGCCTCAGCCTCAATTGATCCCAATGCACCCGTGCTGGGGCAATTGAACAATCAAGGCATGAACGGTGGCATTCCTCCTCAAGCACTATGGGGTAATCGCGGATTCGGTGGCTCACCACAGTACGGTGCTGGAAATATGGGCGCTATTCCGATGTCGATGGCTGGTCCTACCCCATTGCAGGGTGGAGCAGTGATTGCCGACTTCGACACGCTGATGAACTTGATTCAGCAGACCATTGATCCGGATTCATGGCTACAGGCAGGTGGTACAAATACTATTAACCAGTATCCGGCCACTCTGTCGATTGTCGTGAGTGCACCTCAAACAACGCACGAACGGATCACTGACC
>JANLQO010000214.1:0-24961 GCA_031367855.1 Planctomycetia bacterium
GAATCCGGGATTGGAGCGACGATCGCCCACACGTCTTATCTAATCAATGTAGCCTCACCGGATGACTCCCTGTGGCAAAAGTCGCTGGACGCATTAGTGGTTGAATGGCAGCGCGCAGAGCAGTTGAAGCTCGAAGGCTTGGTAATGCACCCGGGCGCCCATTTAAAATCGACGGCACAGGAGGGTTTAGAACGAGTCGCGAAAGCAGTTGACTTGGCGATAGGAAGCGTGCGGCCCAAGTATTGTCGATTGCTACTGGAGAATACTGCTGGGCAGGGAACATGTTTGGGGCACCAGATCGAACAACTCGGTTGGTTGCTTGAGGCGGTAAAGCAACCGCAACATGTTGGAGTCTGTTGGGATACTTGCCATGCCTTGGCCGCAGGTTACGACTTTCGAACTGCGGCGGGCATGAAGGCCATGGTGGCCGAGCTGGAAAAACACGTGGGGCTTGAAAATCTTCGAGCGGTTCACGTCAATGACAGCAAAAAGGACTGCGGCTCGCGCGTCGATCGACACGAGCATATCGGCCATGGTTTCATCGGCGAAGCGGGCTTCAAGCGCTTCCTGGCTTCCGCTGCATTCAAGGGTTTGCCTATGTACCTTGAGACCGCAAAAGAGATAGACGAAGCGAGCGGCGAGGACTGGGATGTGATCAATCTACGGAAACTGCGCAAACTTTGTAAGAAGTGAGTACGACGGCTGCTTTTCCTGCTGGAAGAAGCGAGCGGCGTTGGCATGACGATCGATTTCGTCCCGACTATAGTATTGGTGCTGCCCCGAATTCATGCGGGTACTTGGCGACGAACGCGAACAGCAATTAATGGTTTCTGGTTTTTGAACCCGGCAATGAAGCCCGAAGTATAGTCGATCGCGGGACGTTTATCATGCATTTCTGAGTTGTAGTTCTCAATACTTAGCGAGCAATCATGCATCGACAGCCATTTCAGAAGTCAACATTCGAACCGCACCATCCCTGAGGGCTCGTCTTTTCATCAGTGTGCTAGCTGGCTTTTCCAACTATGCCTAGCGTAAATCATCGAAGTTGCGTATTAAAGAAGGCTTTGAACGCCGATTCGATCGGCCGCACGCCCCTCAAACGCAATCAGTTAAAATGAACGCAACTATCTCGCCAGATCTAGACCTAGCCGCCGCTTGCCATTCGCTTGCCCGCGAACTTTCGGTAAAAGTCAGTCAAGTGCAGGCCGCCGTCGAACTGTTGGACGCGGGCAACACGATTCCGTTTATTGCTCGGTATCGAAAAGAAGCAACTCAAGGGTTGGACGAGTTGGCTTTGCGGGCGATCGAGGACGCAATCGAAAAGGCTCGCGAACTGGCGGCTCGCAAGGCGACCGTGCTGAAGACGATCGAAGAACAGGGGCTGCTGACGGTGGAACTTCGCAAGAAAATCTTGGACTGCCACGATATGCAGACCCTTGAGACGATCTACCTGCCATACAAACCCAAACGGCGCACGCGAGCTACGGTTGCGAGAGAACGTGGGTTGCAGCCTTTGGCGGATCTACTTTTGCAGCAAAAGAGCCTCGGGCGATCAAAACACGATGTGCTGAAACAGTTTATCAACAACGATTTAGAAGTTGCCGACGTCCAAGCGGCCTTGCAAGGCGCGCTGGACATTGTGGCTGAGCAGTGGTCTGAGGATGCGACCATACGGAGCTGGATGGCCAAAGAAGCTCGAACACAAGGGCGAGTCGCTTCGCAAGTCAAACGCGGCAAGAAAGAAGAAGCCGAGAAGTTCGAGATGTATGTCGACTACCAAGAGCCCGCGGCAAAGATCCCATCGCATCGCCTGCTCGCGATGATGCGGGGCGAATCGGAAGGTGTGCTTCGAGTTGAAATTCAAGTCGACAATATACACGCGGTGTCGCAGTTGAAACAGCAATTGGTACCGAACCGTAGTTTTGAATTTCACTCGGAGTTGTTGGGGGCGGTTGAAGATTGCTTTGATCGATTGCTGATGCCGGCGACGGAGTCTTTGATTATGCAAGAACTGAAGGAAAAGGCGGACGAAGAAGCGATTGCCGTGTTTGGAAAAAACTTGCGTGAGTTACTGATGGCTCCACCGGCGGGCCCGAAAGTAACCATCGGTATCGATCCGGGCTTTCGAACAGGCTGCAAAGTAGCGGTCGTCGATGGGACTGGAAAATTTCTAACGAATGCTACCATCTATCCGACGCCACCCCACAATGACTGTGACGGTGCGGCGAAATCGCTGTTGGCTTTGATTTCAAAATACAAAGTAGAATTGATCGCCATCGGCAATGGCACGGCTTCCCGTGAGACCGACGCGTTCGTGGCTGAATTGATCCGCGAGCATCAACTAAAGGTCACCAAGGTGATGGTCAGCGAATCGGGTGCCTCAATCTATTCCGCCAGCGAGTTAGCCGCGCGAGAGTATCCGGACTTGGATCTGACGGTCCGAGGCGCGATCAGTATCGCCCATCGCTTGCAAGATCCCTTGGCGGAACTGGTCAAGTCGGATCCGAAATCGATTGGAGTTGGCCAGTATCAGCACGATGTCAACCAGAAATTGCTGCGCAAACGACTGGATCGTGAAGTCGAATCGTGCGTGAATAGCGTGGGTGTTGATTTGAATATGGCGAGCGCGCCTTTGCTGTCGCACGTGGCCGGAATTGGCCCCAAATTGGCGGAGAACATTGTCAGCTATCGCGACAAAAATGGTCGATTTGAATCGCGTGCACAGTTATTGCAAGTTCCAAAACTGGGACAGAAAGCATTCGAACAAGCCGCAGGCTTTCTGCGGATTCGTGACGGAAAACAGTCGCTCGATAACTCTGCGGTGCATCCGGAGAGTTATGGGGTGGTGGAACGCATGGCCAAACATTTGAATGCAGAAACTAAGTCATTGGTGGGTAATGCGACGCTCTCGCTGAAACTCAATCCCTCGGATTTCGTTGACGATCGATTTGGTTTGCCCACGGTCAATGACATCATTCAAGAGTTAGCCAAACCTGGACGCGATCCGCGCAGTGAATTTCGCGTGGTGCAGTTTTCCGATAGCGTACACAGCATGGAAGACCTCAAACCGGGCATGGTCCTCGAAGGTGTGATTACCAACGTGACACATTTCGGAGCATTTGTGGACATAGGAGTCCATCAAGACGCGCTGATTCACATCTCGCAACTGGCCAATACCTTTGTGAAGGATCCAAGTGAGGTGGTGGCCGTCGGAGACATCGTCAAGGTGAAAGTCCTTGAAGTCGACCTTGGACGGAAACGTATCGCGGTAACTCGGAAGTTTTAGTTAGTGAACAGTTCCGAGATCAGTACCACTTGTACGCATACTCAAAGAACTCGTCGATGGCTGAATCGCGGGCTTTCGGGTCGACGACAAAGGGTGCAATTTTTAGTTGAATACTGTTCAGTTTCCCTTGCAAGAGATACGTCGAAAATTGAAAGCTTTGCCAAATTCTTTCCGTGGCGCGATCTGTGCGCGAAAAGCCTGCGTTGACCAGCAACCAAGGCGTGCGATGATTGTACTTGGATTTCCAATTGCCTCGGTAAACGCCCTCGTAAGTTCGTGTGTACGGCGAGGCAACGTTGTTTTTCAGATCGTTAGCCCACGCTGCCAAAATCGCACGTACTCCGTCGCGAATTTTCTGGTCTTCACAATCGATGAGTGCAACCAAGGGTAGAACGCCTTCAGCAGAAACTTGGTGCGTGACAATTTGTACTGATGGCGCAAGGTTGCCGCTTTGGATTTGAGCTGCATTGTAGCGATTTACGATCCAATCAACGGGCAAGATGGCGTACAGCAGAACTGCCATCGCCGGTACCCACAATTGACGATGAAGTAGCCAAACGAATCCTTTATCGCGGTACAGTTTCACAACTACCAGCATGAAACCTGCCACAACAGAAGTAATACCCAGCAGCCCGACCACTCGCATCTGTGTCATGCCGTTGAAATCGATGTAAATCAGCATCCGGTTGTAAACCGCAGCTGATAACAGCAGGTTTTCGATCGACCAAATCAAGGCGAGCCGCTTCAGCGAATCCAGTCGACCGTCAGCTAGGACGGAGCCCCGAAAGATTGCAGAAAGGACCACCGTCGCCAGCGCCAGCGCAACTGTCAGCCAGAATGCGCCTTGATGAGCGTAGCCGGCGTAGTAGAAATTCTCGGGGAAGGTACGGAACCACAACGTGGCAAACTCAAAAACCAAATATACCGCAAACAACACAATCACACTGAGTAAGGTATTGCGAAACGCCAAGTACATTCCCGATAGCTCCGGCACTTGTTCAAGCTCGGCTGGCTTTCGCTCGGCAAGCAGAAACGCGTGCGCCGGGTACAACAATCCAAGCAGCAAGAAACCGCTGGACAACCACAACATCGCTTCGCCGACATGAAAGCCGGTTAGCATTCGTCCGAGCGAATCGAAGGCGGCGCGGAACTGCCGTCCGACTCCGGTTGCGATATCGGGATTGGCAAGTACAAACAAAGTCCCAAAGCAAAGCACGATTCCAATGGGTAAGGCAACCGATAAAGCTGGCCTCATGGCAACACTGCTGCTACCGTGCGCCACAAATCGGTACGCGCGGACTCGCTGCGTAGCGCCTACACACATTAGGCCAATAAACCCAATCGCTTCGGGCATAAATGGTGTGTATCCCGCCAGGGCCATTGCGTAGCAAACCAGCAAGCACAGACCGCAAGCAATCTGCAACAGACTGCCCCCCCAAATCAATTTGAGACCAAGGAGAACCAGCGTCAGAGCCACCCACGAGCTACTGCGATAGTTCGCACGTCTGAATCGGAGACTGGCGAGAAAGGCGACGGCAGCCATCAGAAGCAAGCCCCACGCCAAGTGAGTACCAATTTGGTACACGAGCCCATCAACTCCCCAAATCCAAACCACAACCAGAGCGATGTCGGTCAGAAAGTGACGACCGGAAACGATCGCTCGATTTCCCGTAACGCGTGGGTCCTCGATATCCGAAAACAAACTGGTTTGCCCTGGGTTAATGACGTTTGACATGTTGATACCCTCGATCGCGGTAAAGAGACGCTCGACCACCGTCAATGGCAAGGACGTGCGAAGCAACAGTAAAGAAACAGTTCACTAAAACAATGGAAATAGCACGTAACACACCCAACGGGTGGAAAGGAAATTCCAGGGTTTCAACTGCGTTTATAGAGAACGTAATCGAAGGATAAAGGGAGTACGCACTATGGCAACACGAAGTTCAGTATCCCTGGATGTTCATCTGCAAATTTTCCGTGAGTTTCGCTAGGATGCCACCGGTGCCACGGGTGCCCGCACCAGCTATGATGGAAACTCTCGCAACGCGACGCTGCAAGACCGAATCGACGAATTCAGTGCTTAGCTGTTCTTAGAGGTTACAATCTTCATTTCAATAGTTGGGCGTCGATGGCGTTTACTTCAGCAGTTGCAATCTTTCTAGGTTCATTTCTTCTGTTCCTAGTTCAACCTGTCATCGGAAAAATGATTCTGCCCTGGTTTGGTGGTACGCCGGCGGTGTGGACAACATGCATGTTATTCTTTCAAGTCCTGCTGCTAGCGGGCTACGCTTATGCTGCACTCCTGACAAGAATCGCTAGCCCAGTTCGGCAAGCGACGATCCACATCGCGTTGCTGGGAGGGTCACTGCTCCTGCTGCCGATCACACCCGGTGCTGCCTGGAAGCCGCCGGATGGTGAGTACCCAGCGATTCGAATTCTGTGGATGCTCGCAGCCTCGGTCGGTTGGCCGTACTTCTTGCTGTCCGCTACGTCGCCACTGGTTCAAGTGTGGTTTGCCCGAGCCTGCCCGACACGCTCCCCCTATCGGCTTTACGCGCTCTCAAATGTTGGTTCACTGGGTGCATTATTGATTTATCCATTTGTTGTCGAACCTACTCTTACAACGCCGCAGCAAGGAACGCTTTGGTCAATTGCGTTCGTCGTTTTTGTTGTCGGCTGTAGCGTGCTCGCGATTCAGCTTTGGCAGATACGAGCAGCCTTGCAACTCGCTGCACCAAATCCACGTCCTCAAGTGACAGGTGATAAACGTAAAAGCAAGCAAGCCAAATCTGCCGCGACGACGTCGAAACCTTCACGTTATGATCGTTGGATTTGGCTTTCGCTGCCCGCACTCGCTTCGCTGATGTTGCTGTGCGTTACCAATCACCTGTGCCAGGACGTAGCCGTGATCCCATTTCTATGGATTGTCCCCTTGGCATTGTATTTAGTGTCGTTGATCATTTGTTTCGATCGCGATTGGTGGTATTCGCGACGTTGGTTCAGCCTGAGTGCCATGGGCATGATTCTTCTTGCGAGTGATCTCGCCTACTTGGCATTCCTGGACAATATCAGCCCAACACCGTCGAGCGATCCCGTGTGGCGATTTCTGCGCTATGACATTCGAGTTGCAATCGCTGTCTACTTGGTGTTGTTTTTCTTTGTCTGTATGGTCTGTCATGGCGAAGTCGTGCGTCGTCGACCAGCAGCGGACAAGTTGACAGAATTCTATCTTTCCGTTGCAGCCGGTGGTGCAATCGGCGGATTCATCGTTGCCGTAATCTGTCCCCTGGCATTCACATCGTTCCTCGAATTGAAAATCGGCTTGATCGTGAGTTTCATTGTTGCAATGTCTGTCTTCTTGTCCGATTTGCTCCAGCGGGGCTTGAGCTTCGCCAAGCCAACGGGCAAAAAGAAAATGCCCTCGCAATTCGAAAGCATGCTGCCTGTCGCGATGATTACAATCGTCTCAATGCTTGCCCTATTCGCAGTATTCAGCGCACAAGTTGTCTCACTCGATTACGGTGCGAAAATTAGTTCGCGCAATTTTTATGGGACGCTCAAAGTTCGCGAGTGGTTTGGGAATGATCCTGAACACTTTGGGCGAGCCATGTATCACGGTGCGATTCTGCATGGTTATCAATACATGGCGGCTGAAAAAGAGCATACACCTACGACTTACTACAGCGAGCGGAGCGGCATAGGCAGAGCGCTGGTAGCCAAACGCAAGTCATCAGCGTTAAAGATTGGCGTGGTGGGGCTGGGCGTCGGAACGCTTGCCGCTTACGGGCAAGCGGGTGATACGTTTCGCTTCTATGAAATCAACCCCCACGTTATCGACTTGGCGCGGCAGCCGTTCACTTTTCTTAGTAAGTCCCCGGCTACTACCGAAGTCGTTTCGGGCGATGCACGGCTTTCACTCGAGCGCGAAATGCCGCAACGGTTCGACGTGCTGGTCCTCGACGCGTTTAGCGGCGATTCCATTCCAGTGCATCTGCTAACACAAGAAGCCATGGCTATTTACTTGCGGCATCTGCAACCTGAAGGCATCATCGCCATCCACGTTAGCAATCGTTACGTGAATCTCGCTCCTGTGGTCGATCGATTAGCTGCATCCAACAACTTGCACCAATGGCTGATCACACAGGACGAAATGCTATACCTCGAACTGGCGGCTTCACAGTGGATTTTGCTTGCCGCGGATCCCCATCTGTTCGACCACCCCGATCTCCAAGCCAACGGCGAGGTGCCCAAAAGCTGGCCCGAATTTGCGGTGTGGACGGACGATTTCAACAATCTGTTTCAGCTTTTGCAGCCCGCGTATTGAACAACCAGATGATTTCGCCTAGACCACGATTGACTCGATCCCCCATTGCGCGAAAGACGACCGCTGGAATGCGCTCCTTGCAAATCCGAACTGGCAAGTACGGCGCGATGTCGTTGATCAGCATTCGCAAATAGGAGAGCTCTGTGAGTTCCGGCTCAGTGAAGCCGGCGGGCGATGTGCAGACCCCTTCATGACCCAGCAAAAGAATCGAGCCACGAGCCATATTGGCGGCCAACGGAAAATCAACTTGACCGCACAGCGCCAGCGTGCCAGCGATCATGCGGCTCGCGCATGCCGCCGCAACGTTACCATGCACAATCACGGTTCCACGCCTCATCCTTGTCGCCAACCACTGGTCGCAGTTTCCGTTCACGACCAAGAAACCGCCATTCATACCACGCTGCGCGCCGGGTGCCGCCGCTGCAGCATATTCACCACAATCGCCTGCGACGTGGACCAATCCCCCTCTTAAGCCGCTACAAGCAAAACGGTCGGCAGAACCACGAACTTCAATTACTCCATCGCGCATTCGATCCGCCAGAAAGTCGCCCACGCTGCCGGTCACTAAAATGCGTCCACCATCGAGACCACCCCCGACGTAATCGCAATTCGATAGATCACCATCTAAAACAATCGTCGCTCGATCACCGTCGACGACTTCAAAGCAATCGCCGACAACCGCAGCGCGTTCCTCGATGCGAATCGGCAACCGAAAAATCTCGCTCAGCGGCAGATCTTTTACCTGGTTCGGCACAATTCCAAAAAGGTTGATGCGTCGCGGGGCCGTGTTGGCTGGTCGTAGCGTCAGCGAACTCATGCCAGCACCTGATGCAAATGAAAATGAAACTTGCCAAGTTTGCCGCCATAATTACCGCCAGTGATGCGTTTCAATCCATATCGATCACCCAACGCGCACGCCGCTTGAATACCGACTCGCATCGCACGAGCCACGTCGGCTTCCGTCAGACCATCGATAACAACTTCGAGAGCGGCAGCTACACCCTGCGGCAAGAGCGATTTGGTTATAGGCCGCAGCGTGGGACAAAAGGCATCATTCGTTGATGCGCCGAGCGCTTTGTACTTCGAGCCTACCTTGGAACCGCTGCGTGCGACGCCGCCGGGGAAGGGCATGATCACATTGGGAACTTGCCGCATCGCATCCATAGCCGACTCGCAGGCCTTGAGCGCACCGTCCAACGATTGGCTGAGCACGAGAAAATTACCACCGCCAACGGCATCGCGCCGTCCAGTCGATTCTTCCGCAACGAACTCGCCATCCATTACGGGAACACGCCAGTATCGTCGCCCGCCAATAATCTTGGACGTTTGAAAACTGTCACCGAAGTATCGTAAATGGCTGCCCAGCGCCACGCGTTTCTCGCTGTCCATACCAGCGAACACGCTGGTCGACGGACAAGTCAACACACACTGCCCGACTCGACGGACAACTTGCTTTTCAAGCTCCTTGCCCGACATGCTGAATACCAGCACCGCGATACCCGGTCGGCCATCGGGTGTTTGATTCGCATCAACTTCAGCTTCGATACCAGCTTCGCAACCGCAGCCGATCACGCTGGTGGCAAAGCCCGTCATCGCTTCAGCAGCCCGCCGCGCCCAAAATCGATCCGCGGCTGTAATGATCAGTCGCGTCGCCGTCATGGGAAACGCTTCGGCAAATGTGTCTTCGACTTCGACACCGTTGATTTGCATGCGGGAACCTTGGATTCGAAGGGCTGTGTTGCATGATTGCTGCAAGAACTGTACAGGACTATTTCGAATTGGGTAGTCTACATTGAACCCTTGCCCCGGAATCCATAGCGGTAACAATGCAAGTTTCTGATTGAGAACTGACCGGTCCAAGTGCGGCCAATGCCGCAATCGCAATTAGTCCGAACACAAGCGTGCTGGCGAGCCCGATCTCGATTCCAGCCCAGTCGCTTACAATACCAACGGTCCAAGGGCCAACGGCTCCGCCCACTCCCGAAAACGCAAACAAAATCCCAAGGATCGATCCGATATTCTCCTTGTGGATTGCCGAGACCGAGGCGGTCACAGTCGGAAATACGATAGACATAAAGAGACCGGAAAGAGGCACTAACACAACCAGTGATGCGTGAGCAAAAATACCGACTGTCAGACATATGCAGCTGCCAATCAGGGCGGTTGCAATCGCCCGATGATGTCCAACCGCATCGACTACGAACGCGCCTAAAAGCCGTCCTGACATGAGCAGCACAAAGAAGCCTGACAGAAAAAGAGAGCTGCTTGCGATCGACATTCCACGGGCGCGCTGCAGATACTCGATCATCCATGCACCCACACTCAACTCAAGTGCAACGTAAGTGCTGATCAGTAAATAATAGAGCCACATCTGCTTGGTGAATCCGGCTCGCCACATTGTCGACCCAGCTGGGACGCGGCGGCGTCTTTCTAAGTTCTGAGTGGTACTGCTCGGAAAGCTAGATTTTAGGTTTGCTACCGACTGCCAAAATACAGCAGCTAAAAGCATCGCTAGGACGGCGCTCGAACCATAAATCCATTGCCAATCAAAACCGATCTTCAGCAACGCGGCAGCAAACAGAGGCACGATCAATGAGCCGAGCCCATGGAAAGTGCTGAGCAGATTTAGATAGCGCCCCCGTGCTTCGCTGTGCAATTCAACCATCAAGCCATTGCCGCCCAATTCAATGGCCCCCAGCCCCATGCCAATCACACTCATAAAAGCAATCCGCAGCGGATAGGTTGAGGTCGCGCTGAAACCGTAGCCACCGATGCACAGTGCAATTCCCGCCAAAAACAATACGCTTCGATTGCTGACTCTATCAGCCAATACTCCGCAGCCCAGCGTAGCCAAAACAAAACCGACGTAACCGACCAAAAAGATCGTACCAACTTGACTGTAGGTCAGCTCTCCGGTCCGCACCATGTCCGGTAGCAGCGGTCCCTTGAGGTTATCCACAAACCCAAATACGAAAAACGAAAGGAAACCACCGGCTGTCAAGAGCTTACTAGTTGCTGGCATTTAGGATGAATTTCCACCCGCTGGTCGATGGCTTGGAATACGTACCTGGCGAGACAGTCGAATAAGGCAACGTTCACAACAACGTTCACAACAACTGATGGGTCCCTGGACCCACAATCTTGCTTCAGGCTGTTTGTGCAGTACGCATTTCAAGTTTTGAAATGAACAATACGATCGCCGCCAACAACGCTAGCCCGCCGTAAATTGGCAGATATCCCTGCACCAAGCTGATGACTCCAAATAGCACGAGCACGCAGCCGACCGCGATAGCCCCCAAGCGAGTCTGAGTCAATCGTACGCATAGCAAGTATATCACCCACGCGCCGGCGGCGATGGCCAGCACAGCCAAGCTTGCATACAGCCGCTGGTAAACTTGGGCGGCAATGCCTTGCGCGGATAACTTTACCTCGCCGCGGGGCGTAGTGAAGAAGTACTCGCGACCACGAACGGGAAGGTCAACATCTAAGCTAGCCATGAAAGCATCCCCTGCCACCGCACCTTTTGTCTGAGCCGAGCGATTATCAAAAAGGTCTGTCTTACTGCCGGGAATCGATTCCCGAGTGACTGGAGCATTGGGTAACATGTCGTTACTAAAGCCACCGCCCATGGCACGTCCGCCTCCCCCGGGACCATTGACTCCAAAAGCGGTCTCTGGGCCGGAGCTGGGAGCGGGCTGATCGAAGGCAGCTTGCCCCATATCCTGATTCGAAAATTGCGGAAGGTTACTTCTTGAGTTTTGTTCCTGCAGGCGCCGTCCATATCGCTGCGCCTGCGAGTCTTTGCTTTCGTTGGGCTGGGGTACAGCCATTTTCTTTCCAGCACTTGGGCCCTCATTGCCAGCGGATCTTGCTAGCGGCACGGCGAGATTACCCTCGGTTTGACTTTGCGGCTTTGCTGACTGAAACTGCTCTTCAATCTGCAAACGAGTCACCTCGTTAGCGGGCTTGTTGTCGAGTTTGTTTTGAGACAGCCAAGCACCCTGCTGAGTGATCGTTTCTGCCTTTGAGACCTTATCCTCAACGTTCAGCGTTGGCGTCGCAAAGTTTAGTCCCAATTCGCCAAGCGCGTTGAAGGACCGTCCGTTCGATTGGACTCCGTAAAGATCGTTAAGTAGGTCTCGATTACCGCGTCCTTCCAACGTTTGCCCTTGTTGGATCTGAACGGCTTGCTGTTGCGCTGTCTGAAGTGCCGCCGAGTTACTATCGAGTTGCTTGCGAAGTTCTTCGCTGCTACTTCCGCGTTGTGAGAACCACGTATTGTTCTGCTGTATTGTTGATTGAAGAGCAGAGAGATTATTGAGTGCGCGCGCCTTGGTATAGTCGCTGGCCGAACCGGCTTTGCTTCCAAGCAACTGCGAAAGCTCCGTCAATTGCCGAGTGCGGTACGACAACCAACCGGCTTGCAATTCACTTTCGCTCTGCACTCGCCCTAACGTACCGTCAAAGTTGAACCAATCATAGGCTTCAGGCAATCGCAATCGCACCTGCGACAGTTCCACGTTAATGTTTAACGTATGAATCAACGGAAACTCGACGCGATTCAACCAAGTCGGAGTGGCGATCTGTCCGCCGTACTTAATTACTACCGGGTAGTCGAGATCGCCTTCAGCGGTCTTGATCAGCGGAATGCGCACTCGCTGGGCAGCGGAAGTGGAACCGGCAGCTGCCAGAGCGGGCTTGACGGGTTCCCCCGCAACTTGCACCGTCCACATCCGCGAACCTTCTGGCAATTCGATCTCAAGAAACGGTTCAGTGCGATTCTCTACCCGATACTCTTGAGTCGCGCGATAAGTCCCCATTTCGTCCACGACCAGCAGAGTTTGGGCGAGTCCAATGCGCGCACCCGCCGTGGCCAACACGGCACGCGACTTGGTCGAATAGGTTAAGACGGGAGCCGCTGCGCCTTCCTTCGCCAGGAATGCCTGCGAAGAGCGACCGCCCAGCAAATCGGCTTGGAAACGTTGTTGCAATTGCGTTCGATCCAGTGACTCGAACGATTCGACTTGACCGGTGACCAGTTCATCGCGTCCGACGTTTTCGAGTGTTACCAAACGCCGGTCGGTCGATCCGGTTTCGATGGTGGGAAGTGGCGCCGTATGCGGTCCGCTCGTGAGCTCGCGGTCATGTTCCACCACGACCCGAAACTGCCCCATGATTTCGTCTTGCAGCAGCAATTGAACTCGCACCATCCCCGCCGTTTCGGCAATGGGTTGGATGATCTTTTGACGCACATGCGGTGCTTGGATTTTTGCGGCCGCCATGCTGGTAGGCATTTGGAACACAAATTCGCGAATACCCGCTGAACGTATGTTGGCTTCGATGAACAGGGTCTCTTCGATCGCGCGATCGGTGACCTTGACGTTCGTAACGCTGTAACTGGTCACGATCGGCGTGCGCGCGGCGACCAGTAACTGACCGCTGTATTGCGGGCCGTCGAAACGCACCACCGTGCGAGCCGCTTCGCGTTGTTTGCTAGCCAGCCAATTCTTCACCGAATCGAGCAACGCGGGTTCACAGCCTTGCAGATTCTCAGCCCGAACGTCGTAGGCGGGGTCAGCTTGAACGACGATTGCACCGCTTTGTCGCTGCGCATCGATGACATCGATTTGGGGAAGAGCAATCGGCACGTTGGCTTGCGTCTGGCTGCTGATCTTGCCGCGAAGGATCACTGGAAACTCGACGGTTTGTCCATTCGCCAGGTAGATTTGCAGCAACTGCCGATCGCCAGCGGGGCTAAGCGACCACTGAAAATTGCCGGGCACTTCAGGCGATTGCATCTTCCATTCTTTCGGCAACGCAATTTGCAAGCGATAAATCGGTCGGTCGCTGCCAGTGATCAGAAGCCGTGTTTCAAGTGTGCGTTCAAGCTGCGAAATTTTCAACAACGTTTGCGATTGCACTTGCATCTTGGATCGGATCGAGTTGACAGTCAACTTGAGATCGAAGGGAACCTGAGAATAGCGATACGCCTGATATACCTTAATCGGCAGGATGCCAGCGATCTCATGCGCTGCCAGCCAAGATGATTCATCCAGCGATTCCATACGCGTCATGCCGGGGGTGGTTTCCGCCCGCACCTCAAGCAATAGGCTGCGACGAACAGCGACATGTCCCTGGTGCAGCATCGCTTCGGGAACCGCGATCTGTGGGACGGTAACTTGGGTTGTCGCTTGAGGATCGATAGCGGTTTGCTTGGACAGGAACACGATCACAGTCTCGCGGTCGGTCACCGCCTTAAGCAATTCGACGTCCAACTGTTGCGTTGAGTCCGTTGTTTTGACGGTCCAGCCTCGGATGTTGCCGCCGACCACTTTTTCAACCAGGTAGTCCTTGGGAACTTGCAAAGTAAACGACTCGCGCCGCCCGCGACGAAATTCGAACTGACCATGCCATGCGAGCTTTAGTGCATCTTCTTGTATATCGAACACACTGCGAGCTTGCACAGTCAACCCTTGGTCAATGGACGCTTCCGTGATCTTGTCGCGCCAGTTGAGTGACAGGCGGCCATCACCGGCCAGGGTGGTCACGATCTTCTCATTCGCTTCAGCGGTTTCAAAGTTGCCGCGATCAAAGCCGCCTGCCAAGCGCACTTCAGTCTTCGGCTTGGGAACTGAGATCGTCAATTCCGATGCTGGGGTCGCTGGTAAGGTCCCTTCAATGGCGCGCCAGCCACTTCGTTTATCCAATTGCCAGCGGAGTTGCAGTTCAAGCTGTTTGCGACCTTTGCCTTGCGTATAAAGGATGTACATCGTCGCGGGAGGAGCTGGTTGTCCGGGCACTTGAGCCGCTTGTGGATTGGCTGGCTGGGGTCCAGCCCCGAGCATTTGCAATCGCGGAGGCCGACCGTCGAGCGTAGCGGTCTCAATCACACAACCCGACAATGCCAGCGGAACCGCGATCTCTTTTTCGGTGAATTGATCAATCGTGATGGTTCCCGTCATGCGCAGTGAATCGTTGGCATCGAGTGTTACCGAGTAGTTGGCTGTTGACCAGGCGAATCCGGCTGGAAGAGTCGGTTCTTGGAGTCGCTTATCAGGATGAGCGCGATTCCAAAGTTCGACGTACTTATCATAGGGGACCAGCAACTTATCCGTCTCCTTCAATTTACCCGGTTGTGTGGCGTCAAAGGGGACGACGACCGCATCGGGCGGCAGAGTGACCTTGCCGCCATCATGGAGCGCGTTAAGCAATCGATTGAGTTGCTCGGCCTGGGTGATTACCTGACCTACGGGCGCCGTGGCAGCGGGCTCCGCCTGAGCAAGAACAGATGACTGCACCGAAAGTGTCAACGCAATACAGAGAGTGATAGTGGTAACCGCGGACGTGGAACTGTGCGCGGCACTGCTGCGTGTGTGAATTGGTTCGCTAGGAAGGCACGCCCCGAGGCGTTTGGTTAACTCCGCGAGTAACAGGGAAACCGCCAAAACAACCAGCGCAACCATGGCGGCTACTGTTATCGGCTCCAACTCCACCGTCCACCCGGTTACAGGTGGGGCCAAGCAAGCGATCAAGGCAACGACAAAAAAGTAACGCACGCGCGCCGCACGCCGCGCGGGAACGAACACGAAGCCGATTGCAATGATCGCAAGTCCGACCGCGACAGCTAACCAATTCAACCGCGTTTGATGAACGATGGTCACGCGGGCTTGAGGGTCCAATCCCAGGCTGTTGAGCGAGTAAGTTTGACCGGCAGTTTGGTTGTCCAAATCGATCGAAAGACTGCGCACGCCTTCCATTGCCCAGAGTCGAGATTTTTCTGGAGCTAAGGAGTTCTTCGCCTTGCTGTCGGCTGGTTCGTTTGCGGCTGGCGCTCCAATGGAATCTCCCATTTGACCTCGTCGCCTGGCTTCATCGGCACCTTCTCCACCGAAAGCGGGTCGTCCACGATCGATTTGCGGCTGAGCTAGTTCCGCCGATAATGGGTCAATTCCGCCGCCCATTCCCATGCCTCCCATACCACCCATCATTCCCTCAGCAAGTACCGCTGCTGCTGGCTGGGGAGCCGCGGTTGCAGGGTAAGGCAGGATTTGTCTATATTCCTTGTCGGTTCCGCCAGTCATTTCGGCATCGAATCGTACAGCAGACTTGCGCGCCATTCCGACCCCTTGTTGACGACCACCGCCGATCTCCCAAAACCAGTGGAGTAGCCAATTCATCGTGAAAGCGGTTTGGGTGGGATCGCTGGGTTTCAGATTTCCTTCGGTGAGCGCGACACGGTAGCCGTGTGGCAAAACTAAATCCCATTTCAAGTCGGCGATGGGGATCAACAAGTTCTCCGCATCGACCTCCTCACGTTCAAACAAAACGGGTGCCAGGACGCCGATCTGGCCACGCAAACTCACTTCATCTGTCGGCGATTCAAAAACCAACTGCAAATCGCGGCTTGCTAGTTGCTTATTGGGCGGCAATGCAATCAACACCCGATCTTGTTCACGTTGCGGCAATGCGGGTTTGCCATCCAGTAGCACCGACCACAGTTTCGCATCCGCCGGTAATCGCGACTCGATGTAAGCCGCTTTGGTACGGAGCTTGAACCGCGCCGCCGTTTGGCTGACTCCATGGACTGAGATCAACGTCACCAATTCGGCTCGTTCCACAATGGTCGTCGGCAAACGATGTACCGGACGTCTAACGATCTTAGTCCTAGCTGCGTCGTCATTGCCGACGTATCCAAATACGCCGATCAAACGCTTGCCAACCTGATACTCTGCATCTACTAACTCGCCGATATCGACCGCGCGCGGATTCTGCGTCATTTCGATCTCCAGTTCCGGATGCCCTTCGACCGCTATTGCGCCCGATTGGTAGGCCACATCCTGCCCTCGTGCAATCGGCAGCGTGATATCAGTCGGCTTTTCGGTATTGAGCGGTTGGGTGAAGTCGACGGCCAATTTAACTGCGCCCGATTTGCGTTCAGCCAATTGGACAGTCCATGTGCGTCTGCCGTCCGCCGTTACGCTCGATGTCTCTTTCACCACCGTGTCACCGATACCTCGAATCGTGACTTCGGCAGGAGTCGACTCAGGTAGCGTGAAGGCAACGCTTTGCACGCGCGCCTGTTTGACATCGAAAGTGATTTCAGTATGCGAAGTTAAGCCATCGGGGTTGAGCTGAACAAAGGAAAGCACCTGAGCGACGGTGCGCGGTGTCGTGCGAGTCACGTTCATGGTGGCGCTCCAATCAGACGATTCAAAGCGATAGGCGACTGCCGTTTCGTACTCCGCTAGTTGAAACCGTACTTTTTCGTCGGCGTTCATAACCAACAAACCTGCGGTGGACGCAGGTGTAACCAGCAAATCATCCTGCAACGCAACCGCTACGGCACCAAATTGATTTTCAGCATTCAAGACGCGAAAATTCGGCAACGCAATCGTTTGCGAGCTCCACTTGGTTAACCAATTGTCCGGTGTATGCTGAGCGCGAAATAAAATCGCTTGTTGACCGCTGGCTGCAATTCCAGTGGGGAGTGCGACGCGGATGCGGACTAGTCCTGAAGCAACGGCGTCTGGCGGCGCGAATCGATCGAACTTAAGCGCTTGCTGTTCTGCCGTTCTCACCCAGTTGATCGTCCAGTTCGCCGGGCACTCAAACTCGAAAAAGAATAGTTTTTCATTTTGTGGCATTAACGTAAACCCACCGTCGACCTCAAGGCCGCGATCCGAAACGGTAAGCAGCGTGTTGGAACCGACGACGACGCGAGGTGATTTCACGGCAAATTGAGCACTAAGCGAGTATTGCGATTGCGCGGCATAGTAGGCGGCAACGGCATTCAGTTTGGGCGAGCCGGGTTCGGAAGCTAACAAACTGGCGGGTAACGCCGCAGTTAATAACGTACTATCGATGGCAATCAACGATTCTGGTTCAATCGCTGACACACTTAAACGATCCTCAGCCAGCAGACCCACCACGCAAGAATAACCAGCGACGCCAACAGGTACGAATTTGGGCATACGCCAACCATCCAGTTTTCGGGTAAGCCGATCGAGTCGAACGTTGATCACCGTGCGTTCGGTCGTAGGTGTGCGCAGTGTGACGACCAATTGTTGCCTGCCGTCGATTTTATCGATCGACCATCGGCTCAACAGTTCACTGTTGACGGAGTTGACTTCGAGGTCATCATCGATTGCAAAGCGAAACTCATCGACCGCTCCATTCAACACTCCCATCGACATTGTCGCATGCAGTCGCTCGTACGCTTGCGCAATTTCAGCGATCACCACGCCGCGAGCAACCACCGTACTCTGGTCGCGCAGCTTGCGATTGTTCAGCGACATGACCATTGACATGGGCGCAGCGGTGGGCAGGATCGTGAACTGGGTTGTGCCCGTACCCTCGTCGACTTCACGGCTAACCACCGTAGCACCAGACTTGATTTCGATGTTGCCTGGAACGGCTAAGTGAAGTTCGCCCGAGGGCGCTGTAGGGATTTGGAACTGCAAGGTCTGCTGGGCCGCATCGATTGCAATCGGCATCACCAAATCGAGCGACAAGCGATGCTTGCCCATGCCTTCGACGAACAACCAAGTTTGCCCTTGGTCGTTTTTCGCCAGGGAAGCCGGAGCGTCATCGAGCTTCGCGGCGCGAACTCCAACGCCGGAGAACGGCAGCACGAGCACCTGGATGCCCGCATCGAGCACCTCCAATTGCAATTCACCGCGGATCGTCGCGCGCCCTTCGCCGACTTGGGCATAATAGTTCGCCGCCAACAATGCCAACTTTGTAGGGGGCACTATATTGGGTACGACGCGCGCTTGTACGAGCAATTCTTCATACTCCGCCCGTGTCATGTACACTCGTCGCGCATCACTTCCTAGCAGCACATCCAACTCTTCGAATGGCATGAACAGCTCGCGCAATGGCTTGTCCGGCTCTTGTGCCAACAGCGATCTTAACGATGGCAGGCAAACGCCAGCCAGCAAGGCGACTCCGAACAACCGAATCCAAATCGAGTTAAACATTTTGATCGCCTCCCGCAGTGTCCGTTGCCTGAGTCGTTGCCGCGGTCGCGGTTACTTTTTCAGGAAGGAAAACCGGACGAGGTGGTGTTGGCCGAATCCACCCATCAAATCTTCGTGCAATCAAGGCAAGATACCAAGCGGACCAAGCGACCGCGACGATTGCCAGACTGGCGTACATGGGCTGATTTAGCAATTGTCGAGCGAATGTTGGTACAAAAATGCCGCAGGCAACCACGCCAATAACGATCGCCGCCATGGATAGAATCTTGATGCTGAAAGAGCTCTTCAGCAACAGCAAGCCCATGATCAGTAAGGGTGCAAACACCAGGACCGCCAACCAACGCTCGTCGATCGCCCACAATCTCAAATCGCCCTGGGGCGGCGGTTCGGGCCTGAGCGCAGAGAATAAGTACATGATGCCATCGGTTTGAAAGGCGGGTGAAGCTCCCGCGTTAACACCTTCACGAACCCAAGCGGCTAGCTCGTCATCCGTTTTGACGCCGCGTGGAATCCATTTGAAGACACCTTGGTTGACCCAAGTGAATTCTTCCGTCCACTGCCCGGATGATCCGACCAGCGTCAATTCATCGGGCAAGTAAGCGGCCAGGTAAACTTTTTGAATTGCCGGATCTTCCGGAAATTCCGGTACGCTGAGCTGTGCATACGTGCCTGGAACCGTGTAACGCAGCTCGAGCGTAAAGGGCGTATTCGGATCCAGACCGATCAAGGGAATGAATAGTTGATCTTGATCGCCTCGCTCCAAGGCGACGGGTTGACCATTAATGCGAGCTGGTTGGGCATCGAATTGAGCTTCGGGCGATAGCTTCAACGCCAATCGTTGACGGGCGCTGCGTATACGATAAAGCGCTTGCACGCCGCGCTGATCGCTGCGAGTGATGACGGTACGAACCAATGCACGTTCGATACTGGTACGTTTGACTTCTTCTAATTGGTAACGCGTCGCGGTTAACTGCAACGACCAGTCGTCATGGAATTCAAACGCGCGCGCAGCGTCGGGAACGGCTGCGTCCTGCATAATATCCTGAGGGTCGATTTGCCGGAGTCCGATGGGTTCACCCGTTGGCAGGACGTCCAGCGATTCGGTCTTCGTGACGACGACTTGGCCCCAAGCACGGTCTGTACCAGCCGGTTTGAGGCTGGGCACGCTTAGTTGCAAGCTCTTACCCACCTCTAATTGTTCGAGTTTACGTTCCCAGGCAAACTTTACGACCTGGGTGCCGATCAACTCCGTTTCGCCGCTGAGTGCCCAGGCTACGTAGCCCTCCGCCACATCGGCAGGCGCCGGAGTCATGGCCACTTCGCGTAGTCCATTACTGGTATTGCGAATATCGGCAGCAATGTCGGCTGGCACATCGATTCGCAGCGATTTCACGCCGCTATAAAGGATGTCGAAGAAGAACATCGACTCGTAGCGCACTACGCCGCTATCGATCCGCACTACCATCCGCTGCCGCGCAGTGATTTGCGATTTACGGCGTTCGGCGGTTAAGTCCAACTGAGCCGCTTGATCGGAATAGGCAAAGGCTAAAGTGGGTCGCGTTAGAGGAAATCGATTGTCCCGAGTGGATGCTTGGCCTTGATAGGCTTCGCTAAAAGAGATCGGGCGCAAGCCGAGGGTAGCCGCCGGGTTCACTCGCAAACTCTCTGGTGCATGGACAATCAACCGGCCATCTGACCGTTGGATGTACGCCTGCTTGGCTTGCGGTAGAGCGAGTTGAATCGTGGAGGCAGAACCTGTGGGCGACAGTAAGTTGGCATCGTTCAGTCGCTTCTGCATACGCATCAGAATTGCAACTCTTCCCATCGCCTTGCTGGTGAGATTAACAATTAAACGCGAATCGTTCTCGCCTTCTTTATGATGGGAATCGACCGCAGCCGCTGTCGCATTGGCTGCGGCGCGACCGATCACTTGCAAGATCTCAAAACCTGGTGGAATGTTGAATTCCAACTGAAACACGCCCGCTTCTTCGATGTTGTAGACAGCCAACAAATCGACAGATAACTGTTCAGGTTCTAAGTAGCTTTCGACCAGCTGATCCACGGTAATGCGAGGTTGAATTTTTTCGATGCCGATCGTTAGTTCGAAAGGTAGCGAAGCATAGCGATAGGCGAACGCCCACGGTTGCCCAGCAATGGCAACGGGCAATTCGGCCGCATCGACTTGCAGCAATCCGGTTCGTGTTTTCGCCTCCGCGCGTAGCGCCGGGTCGACATTGACCACTACCATGCCTTGTTGGCGACCGACATCGATCGCGCGAATTCTAGCGACTGTGATATCTTTCTTGGCATCGCCTTCGGCAAACCTCTCCAATTCGATCATCAACGTCTGCTTGGTGCGCGCGGGTTCGAACAACTCGACGGAGATGATTTGATTGTCGCCATCTTTGGACACGTCCCACTTACGAACATTGGGATCGAAAACGTTCACTACCTTTTGATCCCCCGGCACTTCAACGCTTAACTCATTCAATTCGGCGCGGCTGATGTCATATTGCAACGTGGCTCGCGTCCGCACGGTTCCTTCCGTGATGTACAGTTCCTGCTGAACTTGCACGACAGTCAGTGCGGTCATCCCAGTGGCGCCTTCGGTCTTCGGAGTCCAGTCGATAGCGACTTGCGGTGCGGCACCCACAAACGCCAGTACGACCGTTTCGGTTTCCGGGTCCGTAGATTTTCCGGCAGATTCTCCCGAGTCGATGGGCGCTTCGGTGGCAGCTATCATCGGCTGCACATTGACCTTCGCACCCGCTTGCGGAATACGAATGCGCCACCGGTTTACGGGAGCTTGAGGCGCATCGAAGGCGACATTGTTGCGGCCAGGAGTTTTCGTAAAGGCGCGCGCGTACTTCAACTTCAGCTCCAGCGAATGCGGCTCCTTGGATTTGTTTTCGATCAGCAATTGATAACCGCCGCCAGCTGCCGGTGTGACTCGTGCCGCTTCGCCATCGATGGTCGCAGACTGAATGGCTGCTTCGCTCAAGCGCAGCGGGATTTGAATCCATCCTTGTTTGATCAGTTCGATTGCTAGCGTCGCTTCGACTTGAACGACATCTTTCTGAACGGTCGCTTCGTTCAATGCCGAGGTGATGATTGCATCGATTGGCGAAGTTTGTGGCGGCGGTGCTTGACGGTGTTCGCGAGCCTCTTTCCAAAGAGTTTGGAACTGATCGTACGGCAGAAAGACCCCACGACCTTCTTTTTCAAACACTTCTCGCAGCTTGGAGAACGGAATGTAAATCGTTTGCTCGCGTTCCGACGGCTGGGTTGCCGGTTTGCCGCTATTGGCTGCTTCATTTTGTGCCTGCAGCGGCGTGAGCAAAGCGAGAGAAAGTAGCAGGACCAGTCCGCGTTGCCAAACATGGAGTTTCATACAATCATCCCAAAATGAGCTGCCGAAATTGGCGTCGCGCTGTGAAGCGATTTGGTTCCCGGCGTGCGGCGAACTCACAGCAGACAAGACATCCGGATATGTCGCTAGACGCGAGTATAAGCGGCCAAGTTTCCGGTTCGCGAGTTTTTTACAAACATTTTACTCGTGGCAGACGCTTCTAGCCCGGATTATTCATATGTCCTGATCAATATTTTACGTAAACGAATATCAAGCGACGAGTTACGTCGCAATTTGATTATTCAGTCTGTCGTAGCTACGTTCGCCAGAACGTGGCTGTAACAGACGTCGTAGCTACGTTCGCCAGAACGTGGCCGTAACAGACTGTCGTAGCTACGTTCGCCAGAACGTGGCTGTAACAGACTGTCGTAGCTACGTTTGCCAAAACGTGGCTGTAACTCAAAGCGGTTCATCACGTTTTGGCGAACGTAGCTACGCTCCATGAATAGTCCGGGCTAGCGGCTGCTGCACTACCCTTCCGGCAGTTTTATTGTTCCTCCATGCACTCGACCCTAGTTTGATTAATCGCGCCCGCTGCGAATGCTCCCCACCGCGATTTATCCCGGTGGAAGCAGAGTTTGGTGGCTAGCTATGTTGCCTATCTAACCGCTTGTTTGCTCGATTTGACTTTTGCAAATCGTTCTTTTGTGGACCTCGCAAGTAGTAGATCGAATTCAAGTTGTCAGCGAACCTAAGCCCGCTGCCCCCCAACCCTCAAGAGTGAGGAACGGGTGGCAGCTGAAGAATATACTACACCAGTGCCAATCGATCAGAAGGACTTACAAAAGTGTAGAACGGTTGTCCTCAACGTTGTCCTCAACCGTTCTGCCGAAGGGCTGCGGACCGAAGTCGACTTGCATTTTTCTAACGGCTGAAAAGGTCCAGTTTTTGAGTAATCAGCTGACTCGCATGCTGAGCAAATTCCTTGTTCGTCACTGCAATCTCCCTTCGTTTCCAATCGTAACCCGCTGCGCAAGCAAGGAACCTCTCCTTAGATTCCGCAGCAGTTGGTTTATTCACAAACCCGCTACACAATGTGCGTCGTTCCTTTCATGCGTTGCTCTTTCCGTGGGTCGCACCTGCCGGGTGCGACTACCGTTATAGACAAGTTGGCAATTTGGTCAACGAATTTGCAGCAGCGAATTCTTAGCCACATTTCTTCACGCTAGCAAAGGCGATTTAACGGTAAACCACAGCTCCTTCGTCCCAGCGATAAGTACTTATCTCCGGTTCCGAGCTGAAAATCCAAACCGGGATAAGTACTTATCCCTGACACACCGCCAGGGATTCAACCAGCGATAATTAGCTTGACAAACCGGAGATAGGTCCCCAAAATCGGTTACCAAAACCCCAAACCGGGTTAATAACAAGTTATGATTCAACACTGAACCAATATGGGCAAGACATCGAAAACAACATTGGTTCTCAAACACACGGCAAAGAGTTCCGTCGTCTCGCGAAACTTATCTTTGGATCAGATGGTTCCTACTATGTAACCCTGCCTTATCACGAAAGTAAACGTGCAACTGTATTCAAGATGTTGACCAACTATGATGCAGGAACGTTCTTCGTTTCTTCTTCTGAAGACGTCGTTGAAACCGCGTCGATCGATGAACGCGAAATCAAGTTTTCACATCACCCCGATGGGTTTGCACAGTTTTCGGGTCCCGGAATCACTTCTGGACGTAATGTAGATGGTACTGCAAAGGGAATGGCTGTCTTTACATCTCTGCTGAATGAAATTTTTCGCGGACCGGCATTCAATTACGCAATTCGTAACATTGAAGAACTTGAATTGATTCAAAACGTGGACGCAGATGCAATGGTGTTCGATTTGTCTGAGTATCTGCCGATTGGTCCAACGAATGCTTTAAATTTCGAAGCTCACTATTTCATTCCGATGTGGCGGAGATTCGTTCGATACGATGCCAAGGACCGTCCGATAATCAATATTCAACATCCCTGCGGAGCAAACCTCGAATTGCGAATTTTCCCATCGGCGACTGAATGTGATTACCCGGGACTCCTTGGCTTTGAACTTTATCAGATCCCACGCGATCTCGGAACGGGCTACTCGTTTGGTGGGCCAGCTGAAAGAATGCGTCGCAATGAACATGGTCAGCGCATAGCCGACGCAATCTTTTGCATGTACCCTAGAGATGACAAGATCGCTGCGGAGCGGTCGCTGCAGTTTCCACCCCAAACACCCCAAGAATCATAACAAAGCGTTGGACGCGGAGCCGCAGGTCGGGCGGTTTTAGAATGGTGACATTACTTGCTGCGGCCCGGTCAACGCAATTCGTTCGTCGGCACAACTCACGCAATGCAATCCAACGCACGGAGAGTGTGTAGCGAAGCGACGGTCCTTTCGAGGCGACGCACTTTCGGCCAGCAATCGCATGCTGACACTATAAACCGCGTTCGATACTAGTTCAGCCGTCGACGTGCTTACCAATTTACGACGCGACGGACTGTTTGATTTCAGGGCGGCTAACCACCCTCATCCCCGTCCCTTCTCCCTCGCGAGGGAGAAGGGTGCCGATGGCGGGTTGAGGGTTTTGCACTGGAACCAACCAACTCGCAATGACCGCCGCGATTACAAAATCACATGCGGACGAATTCCAATACTCGACCAGCGCTGCAAAAAGTTGCTCTGACGTTCATTGGACGCTACACTAACGGATCAATCGTCGGTTGCTTCGGTAACGCAATGCCGCAGCCCAAAAACCGACGAACCAAAAAATACTATTGAGTAAAGCTTGTCAACAGTATTAGGAATCTTTTTTTGCAGCATGTTAGTCTGTGATGGTTACGTAGTATGCACGGACTACCCAGGGGGTCCGGGGGAGTTGATAACTTGTAGGGCCTGTGTTCACAGGTGTAACTATTTGTTCATGAACTCGGATGGCGCGTGCGAGAAGCCTTGGCCGGTTGAGCGGTCGCTGATGTTACCTTATCGACTG
>JANLQO010000243.1:0-5870 GCA_031367855.1 Planctomycetia bacterium
GAGATCTTTGACCAGCGCAGCCGCAGGTTTATCCGTCTTCTGACAAATCGCAGGCAGACTGGTGGCGATGCTGGTGTGAGTGTCCCAAGGTTGTCCGCTGTGGAACAGTTGCACGAAACGCACGCCGCGTTCCACGAGTCGTCGAGCAATCAAGCAACGTGTGCCATACTCACGCGTCTCCGGTTGATCGAGCCCGTAAAGTTGATGCGTCGCTGCGGTCTCCTGCTGAATGTCCAACGCATCGGCCGCCGCAGTTTGCATGCGGGCCGCCAATTCATAACTGGCGATGCGAGCCTCCAATTCAGCTTCACCTGGATGGCTCTCCAGATACCTACGATTGAGCGTTTGTAGCAAGTCAAGATTCTGTCGTTGGTACTTACCCTTCAAATGCGATGGGGCTTCGAGGTTCAAGATGCGAGGCTCTTTCGGACGCAGTACCGTTCCTTGAAACATCGCCGGCATGAAACCATTGGACCAATTCGTCACGCCATCGACGGGCAAACCGCCCGGATCGCTCAGCACCATGTAGGCCGGCAAATTCTGCGATTCACAGCCGAGCGCATACACCAACCAAGAACCCAACGTGGGTCGACCGAGCACGCCAGGAATACCGCCATGGAAGTAACGGATCGAGACTTCGTGCCCGTTCGCCCCGGTATGCATCGAACGAATCAGGCAAATATCGTCAACAATATCGGAAGTATGCGGCAAAAGCTCCGACAACTCCGTGCCACACTGGCCACGTGGCGCGAATCTAAAGGGACTGCCAAACAGTTTCTTGCTAGCTTCGTTTACAAAGCTGAAATGGATGTCCTCTTTGTAATCGGTGCCGCTGTATTTGGTCAGCTCAGGTTTCGGATCTGTTAAATCCATGTGTGCCGGACCGCCATGTTGAAACAGCGAAATCATGGCTTTGGCGCGAGGTTCAAAATGTGGCCGGCGCGGCAGCAGATCGTTATGGGGCTTGGCCATGGCGATGCTTTTCGGCCCTTTGCCGGCGGCACGCTCTTGTTGCAACATCCAGGCGAGTGCGATCGAGCCGATGCCCATTGCATTATGCGCTAAGAATTGTCGTCGACTGGAAAACATCATAATCCGAGGTCCTAAGTACCTTGTAGCGTCGCCATCCGCAAGCTGGAAGCTTACGCCACTTAACACTCTTAATCTGAGTAAACAAATTCATTTGAGTTCATGAGCGCGTGACAAAAATTGACTAAGACTTGCCTGCCCGCGGTGGAACCGGACGCGATGCCAGTTGGATCTTGTTGCAGTTCTCGCAATTGAGTGGCTGCGTAGTCCCATGACAGTCGTAGTTCATCGTGGGTGGGTTGTCGACAAAGAGCCAATCGCCAGGCTAGCTGCAACTGCGCCAGCAATGTATCAAGTGTCTCAGGAATTACCGGGCCATGAAAATCCGCCACCGAATCACGTTCGCGCGACGACTTACCATCCTCTCTCTTCAGCTTTACAGTCCACGTAAAGGAATCTGCGTTCTCGGTCGTGATGCAGTCGGTCACGAAATCTATCGCTTCGCCGGCCGTCACGGCAACTGCAGCGACATTCGTGTCGATTGCAACATTGTGGGACGCCCAGTTTCCAATCAGACCCTGACGGTCCGAAACGATGCGGCCTCGGACCCCATCGCCGCTTTCCGTCGCATGCTGGAGTTTGCCTGAGATGCTCAGTTTGAAGTCCGACGGTGCAGTCCATCTACGAATCGCAGCGAATTTGCCACCTGGATGACCTCCATTGGCGTTGACAATTACCCAGCCAATCGTTGGATCGGGTCGCTGGCTGCCGCCTTGCCATTCCGAGCCATTCCAATGCGGCAACGGCGCAAAGTTGGCAACCCGTTGGCTTGCATCGTCAAACACGCCGTAACCATAAGTCCATTCGGGCGGTAACGGCTTGGGAACCTCCGACAATCCTTGCATTGCAACTTTGTCATTCGGGTCCACTTCGCGCTGCACGCGCGCGGCGAGCAAATCCGCTTGCTGCAGCGTGAACTCACCGTTCATCAAGATCAACGATTGAGTGGCGACGGTTGAAACAGGTCGGCGATCACAATTCACATCCATCACAGGAGCATCGAAGCTTTGCAGCATCGCGACCGGTTGTGACCTGCGCACGCGAACATAAACGCTACGGCGTTTCTGCTGACCATCGACGATGACTTGTCCCGTTTCATCTTCCTTGATCGCCAGCGACGAACCGAACAGATCACGATCAAGCGTTCCCGAAGCGACCAACATGCGGTCTCGCAACACCTCGGCATCCAGCCGCTGCAGCGATTTGTGCCAAAAGTATTTATTCTCAGCATCCAACGCCACTTTCGCCGGATCGCGAACGGAACTCTGTCGCCAGGCCGTGGAGGCGAGTATTAACCGATGCAATTGTTTCAAATCCCAGCCACTCCGCATAAATTCATCGGCCAACCAGTCAAGCAACTGCGGATGGGTCGGATTCACCCCCAGCCTGCCAAACTCGGACGGCGTGGCCACGATGGCTTGACCAAAGTGGTGCAGCCAAATTCGATTCACAAGCACCCGCGCGACGAGCGGATGCTTACCACTTGTCAGCCAACGCGCATAGGCGAGCCGACGCCCGCTCGTTGGCAAATTCGGATCGCGTTCAGAAATCTGCGGCAATGCGCCCTCGGCCGCGGCGATTGTCAGATCGGAGGGCAGTACTTTCTGTTTCGGTTGTTGATGCTCGCCACGATGAAACAGATGTGTGTCCGGTAATCGATCGGGTTGTTCTGTCAGTGCCTGAATGAATTCTTCGTTCGGCTTGCGGCCACGAATCTCGGCGATTTTCGCATCAAACTTTTTCAATTCCTCGGCCGCATTCGGTAGATACTGATACAACACGCCGGGAGTGATGTTGACGCTAGGATACTGCTTCAACCATTGGACCTGCTCGGAGGTGCGGTCTTTCTCGGCAGTTTTGTAGGCCGCTTGCAATTGAGCACGCAGCGGCTCATCATACTTCATCAGCTCTTTGTCGAGCGCCTGCGCCATGAACTCCGCTTCTTTAGTAGCCCGCTGCTGGGCCACTTGCTGAGCCTCAGTGTCGATCGCGGTAGCCAGTTCTCGGTCGGCTTGGGTATACAGCGAAACGCGTCGCGCCTCGGGTACTCGCCAATTCTGCCAATCAAATGCCGGTTCAAAGATCGCTCGTAGCGCGTAGTAATCCAACTGCGAAATTGGATCGTAACGATGATCGTGACACTGTGCACATCCCACGCTGACGCCCAGCAAACTCGAGCTAACAATCTTTAGGGTATCGGCGATCACTTTGTTGCGCGCCTCCGGACTGTTGTCTCCCGAGCCTGTGCCGTCTGCGGCCATACGCAAAAAACCGGTCGCTGTCAGCAATTCAGTTTGCTCGGCGGTCCAGTCACCCTGCTTGCTTCCCGCGAGTTCATCGCCGGCAAGTTGTTCGCTGATGAAACGATCGAAGGGCTTGTTTGTGTTAAAAGAACGAATGACGTAGTCGCGATACTTCCACGCCCAAGGGCGATCCGCGTCTTGAGCGGTCTGGCCTTCGGACTCCGCATAACCCGCGACATCCAACCAATGCCTGCCCCAGCGTTCGCCATAGTGCGGCGATTCGAGCAAGCTATCTACTAGTTGTTCATACCAGTTCGGATCTGTAGCCGTGTTCCAGCGCGCGAGCTCATCGAGTGTGGGCGGTAAACCGATCAAATCAAAGTACAATCGCCGAATCAGTACGGGTCGATCGGCGTCGGGTGAAAAACTCAAACCTGGGGGTTGGGCCTGCAGCAGCAATACGTCAATCGGCGTACGGGCTCTTTGGTCGGCTGTGGTTGCCAGAACTTCTGGCCGCGTAATCGGACGAAAGGCCCAGTAATCTCGATCTTCCAGTGTGATCGGAATTCCAGGGCCGATCTGCTCGGGCTCGGCGTGAGCGGTCGGAGCTCCAGACGCAACCCAGCGGCGTATCGTCTCTAACTTTCCTGCGGGGACATGCGCTTCGCCTGGCGGCATTTCATTGGCCTCGATTCGCTGAATCAGCAAACTCTCCTCTGGCTTGCCCGCGAGAATGGTCGCGCCGGAATCGCCACCTGCCTGCATCAACCTAACGAGCCGAAGGTCAAGGTTGCCTTCCTTGACTTCATTCGCGCCGTGGCAATCAAAGCAATATTCGCGGAGGATCGGACGCACGTCGCGCTCGAACGAAGCTGTCTCCGGCTCAGAGGTTTTCGCAAGCGAGCCCATGAGCATGGAGAGAGTCGCGAGCAAGTGCATCGCGAGGCGTCTAGTCGTAAACATGGGGTGGGAACCTATAGGCAGGCTAGGTGGGTGGCGACTCAGTCCAATCAGTCGCGGCGGGACTCTTTATTTTAGCACAAATCGACCTTGGCTTCCTAGTTCTCTCGCCAGCCATTCTCTACGGGGGGGCAGATCTTGGATGAAAATTGTTTGATTGCAGGCTTTCGCCGCGCGTTCGGGAGAACTCAGAGTCGGCACTCCTACAAACTGCACCCGCCGCGTGCCCGAATATTTGGTGCAGCAGACAACGGCTGAACACGAAATCCTTGCAATCGAAACATTCGTTACGAACGAATTTGGATTTCACCGCCGTGCGAAGTAATCGTGAACTATCTTTCTACAACCCAAATAGCGGTCCTGGCCACTTGCAGCCGACTCGGCTCCCATCTGGGTGGAGGCATTTTCGGTGGAACTCATAGTATTGATCGGCATTCCAGCTTTGCTGGCTTGGTGTGTCGTTTACCTTCGATTCGCAGGAATCGTCGGCTGTCTGCTAGCCACTCTGCTTGCCGGAACCGTAGTTGGCCATCCCTTTTTTCATATCTCCGTCATCACTTTTGACCGGCTGCTGCTCGGTGCAAGCGTCGCTCTTTTTGCCGGCTATGAGATTCGCGGTTGGAATCAGCCAAAAAATTGGTCGCTCGCCGATGGCCTATTCGCATTCTTCATCGTCGCACTCATCCTAACCACGGTCGTAGTCCAGTCCACAGGTGATCGTGCTGGACAGTACAGCAAGCTGATCTTCTTCTTTCTTTTGCCTGCAGTCATGTATGCGGTCGGCAGTCAAGCCGCGTTGACTGCGAAGCAATTAAGATTGATGTTTGTAACCTTGGCAGTATTCGGGATGTATCTCGCATTGACGGCAGTAGCTGAGAAGCTCGGTTGGAAATGGGCGGTGTTTCCAAAGTACATCGCTGATCCCACGTTTGCAGAGTTTCTGGGACGTGGGCGCGGACCACTCTTGAATCCTGCTGCGAATGGAATCCTGCTGACACTGTCGCTGTGCTGTGGACTCATGCCGCTTCTATGGTATCGAGGTATTCGGCAGTTGAGTGTATTGGCGACAGTTCCCATCTATATGATTGGAATCTTCTGCACCATGACGCGCAGCGTGTGGTTGGGCTGCGCCGTAGCGCTAGTAGGTATCTGTGTAGCGTTCGTCCCCACACGCTGGCGATTCGCGCTGGCGATGGCGGTGCTGGGTTGCGGATCGTTGGCGGTGTTGGTCGACGTCAAGGAGCTGCTAACCTTCAAGCGTGATCAAAATGTGACTGTGGAACAGATGAGTGAATCAGCGAGTTTGCGTCCCATTCTTGCCACAGTTGCATGGAAAATGTTTCAGGATCGCCCACTACTAGGATGCGGCACCGGTCAATACTTGGCAACTGCAAAGCACTATTTGTTTGATCGTAGTACCAACCTACCCCTAGAGAAAGTTCGGCCGTATGTACAGCACAACATGTTCTTGGCGATGCTGGTTGAGAACGGCTTGATCACTCTGATTCCATTTTGCTGCCTGCTTGTTTGCTGGACTCAATGGTCGTGGCAGCTTTGGACGTCATCGCAGCTCGCGAT
>JANLQO010000341.1:0-8616 GCA_031367855.1 Planctomycetia bacterium
GTGTACCTGCACCGAGAGTTGCCCCAGCATGCGCACTTGGCAGCAACGGAATCACGCGATCGGCCATCAAGACCGCTTCTGCTACATCGTTGGTGATTAAACAGACCGTACAGCGTTCTTGCTCGCAGATCGATAGAATCTCGGTCTGCAGTGTCCCGCGTGTCAACGCGTCGAGCGCGGAGAGCGGTTCGTCTAACAGTAAAACCTTGGGTTGAGTTGCCAGTGTTCGAGCGAGCGAAACGCGTTGCCGCATCCCGCCTGACAATTCGCCCGGCCGCTTACCCATCGCGGCCGTCAAGTTCACCATCGAAATATACTTTTTCGCTTGCGCGCAGTGCTGAGCGTAACTCCACTTCGGAAATACTTGGCGCACCGCGAACAGCACATTGTCCAGCACCGACAACCAGGGCAATAATGAATAGTTCTGAAATACCAAGCCACGCTGCGGATGCGGCCCAAATATTGGCGCGCCTTCCATCAGTACCTGTCCAGAGTCCGGCGCCCGCAACCCAGCCAGTAGCGACATCAGAGTTGTTTTCCCCGTGCCCGAGTAGCCGACGATGGCCACAAACTCGCCCGCTTCGATCGATAGATTCACATCATTGAGAACGACCGTATGTTCTAACCGGCTACCATACGATTTACTTACCCCACGCAATTCAAGTAGCGACATCAGCACTCTCCTTGTTCAAGAGCGGTGCTTCGTTCAACATGCGGCTGGTGGCTGCCTCGATCGTCGGACTCACGTCGATCGAACGCAATCGCCCGAACATTCGCCCCAGCCTGGAGGGCAGACTTAGCAACAGCATGGTGTTTTGCTCAACCAAATTCATGATACGATCCAGCATGAAACCAACGACTCCAATCACAATCACAGCCGCGATCATGGGGCCATAAGTGCCCGACTGATACTGATTGTTCACAAATGCGCCGATACCGTTCTTGCCGGAGAGCATTTCGGCGGCCACGATGACCAACCAAGCAATGCCAAGGCTCAGCCGAAAACCAGTAAACATGTAGGGAATCGTGGCTGGCAGGAGAATTCGCATAAACAATTTCCATGGCGACAATCGCAAGACCTTACCCACGTTGAGATAATCTTGGGGAATCGCGCGCACGCCGACAGCGGTATTTAAGATCGTCGGCCAAATCGAGCACATGGCTATCGTGAAGATACACTGCAACTGGGTGGCGTCGACTTCTTGATTGTGCCGACGTATGGCGATCACAATCAGACCCGCTAGAGGAAACCAAGCCAGTGGCGAGATGGGTCGCAGTACTTGAAAAATTGGGTCGAACATGCGCGCGAAGTTACGACTGCCGCCGAGCAAAAATCCCATGGGAATGGCTGCGAGGATCGCCATACCGTAACCCATGGCAACCAATTTGAGCGACCGCCAGGTTTCCAATCCAATACCGTCAAAGCCCTCTTCCGTGTTACTGGAAAACGGTTGTAAGAAGTACTTTACACTTTCATTCCAGGTTGTGATGGGCGATGGAAAATCGCTCACTTGCGCTTCCTTGTCATACGTCAGCGCGGATAAGATGCACCAAAAGAACACTACGAATCCGATGCCCACAGTTGGCAACACGATGCTGTCAATCAACCACTTCTTCAGCTTGGCGGAAAACATTGGAATCCTATCCCTTGAGGTTGTGAATTGGGAAGTTTTTAGCATAGGCTTCACAATCCGCAGTCGGATCGAAACGCACGCCATCGAACATGGTCCATGCTGAATCATCAGCACCTTTGACTGATACTCCCAGCTCTTCCATCGCCTCTTCATATAGCTTTGGTTGCATCACCTTCGAAGCCACGCCCGCGTAATCCGGTGCGCCTTCAACCATTCCCCAGCGACGGAACTGCGTCAGCCACCACTTGGCATACGCGGCTTGTGGATAGTTGCAATTGCGTTGGCTGAAGATCATGTAATTTGAATCTTTTGTCTTGCGACCATCGCCATAGTCGTAATCACCCAACAGCCGGCCGAGAATCTGTTGCTTGTCACACTTGATATATGAGTCTTTGGAGAGGATGTCACACTGTTCTGGGCGGTTACCGAGATCATCCAACCAGACGCTGGCTTCTTGCAGCGCCTTTAAAACTGCTTTGACGGTCTTGGGATTTTTATCTGCATACTCAGCCGTGAACGCGCAAACTTTCTCGGGATGATCGGCCCAGATCTCTTGCGTCGCGATGGCTGTGAAGCCGACTTTCTCTGCGATCGCGCGTGCATTCCACGGTTCGCCGACACAGAATCCGTCCATTTTGCCGACCTTCATGTTCTGCACCATTTGCGGAGGTGGGATGGTAATTAGGTCAATGTCCTTGTCGGGATGAACTCCACCTGCAGCCAGAAAATATCGCAACCACATCGCGTGGGTGCCCGGCGGAAACGTCATTGCGAAGGAGGGTTTCTGCCCTTTCTTGGCGGCCGCATCCACCAAAGCTTTGAGCGCTTTTGGGTCGGCCGCAACTTTTGACTTCCATTCGGTCTTCAGCGAAATCGCCTGGCCATTGCGGTTCATAATCCAAGGGACCACCATCGGGGCTGGTTTGGTTCCGCCCAGCCCCATGGTGCTGGCGATGGGCATGCCAAGTAACATGTGCGTGCAATCAACGTCGCCTTTTACAAGTGCATCGCGAACGGCCGCCCAATTAGCTGGTTTCACTGGCGTCGACTGCAAGCCATGTTTCTTGAACAGGCCTTTTTCATGTGCGATGACCAAGGGAGAGCAATCGGTCAAAGCGATGAAGCCAAAGTTGATTTTCGCGCGCTCTGGCGCATCGGATGCATAAATGGCTGGGGTGAAAACTGGCCAGTGAAATACCGCGCTGGCGGCCACGCCGGTTGACATGGCTTTCAACGCAGCGCGTCGATTTGCGTGGTTGTTTGGAACTTTGGCGACCATGAACGGCCCTTCGCTAAACTGTTCTCGAAATGCTTCAGTGACAGCGAACCATTCGAAGCCACTTTGCGTTCGGTTACTATTTAGCAGGCATGATGCCAAGTGATAGATAGTCCCGACTTCGCCAGGATAAGAAACCGAACCTACGGGAATGATCGATCCTTGACCTTGCGACTTGCGGCTATGAGAGTTCCCTAAATGAAATGCACACTTATTTGGCAGTAACCCGAGATTGCCCGTTTTCCGTGCGAAGGTGCGAATTAAACGTACCAACCCGGCGGCATTGGAAGTGGCTCAGAAATGCCCAGGTGGTCATTTTCTAGTCATACGCACACAGATCGAATCGCGAAACTGTGTTCCTATTCGTCCGGTTCCGCAATTTGTAGTAGGGCCCAATGCAAGCGATGAATATGTTGAGTTAAAACGCCGAATAACGCCAAAGTACGGGTTGATTTCGGGCGGCGAAGTTTCAACCGGTGCGGAGTGTTTGCTATGGATGGTGAACGCTAACTTGTTGATCCGAGCCCTTGATTCGGTGGGGTCGCAAGAACCTTGCTTCAATATGGAAGGATTCTCCGTCGTGAGACATTTCACACGATTGCAAGCACTTGCTTGCACGTTGATCGCCGCCTCAATTGCCCCTCCGCAGGCTTGGGCATTTCCTCAGGAGCTAAAGAACTCCAGTGGCCCCACTGCGAGTTATTTCGACTACGAGTCCACACAAATGCCAGTGGCACATGAGGCTACACTCGAAGCTGATTTGGTGGCTTACGAGAACGCGGCCGACGCCCCCGCAGCACCTGCCGACGCTGAGAAGAAGGCTGCCGAGGCTGAGAAGAAAGCTGCCGAGGCTGCCAAGAAGAAAGCCGCAGAGCTCAAGAAGAAGGTCGCGGGAGCTTACAAAGATCCCTTCTATTTGAACGACTTCAGCTATCTGAGCAACCCGAACTACCAGGGCTCAAATCTGGGCGAAGGCTTGAAGCAGATCCCAATTGGCGATGGCAAGCTGGACATCGGTGGGCAATATCGGCTCCGCTACCATAACGAACACAACATGCGCGGAGCGGGCCTGACGGGTCGCGATGACAATTTCCTGCTCGATCGTACCCGTCTGTACTTCGACTACAAAATGACAGACCGAATTCGTCTGTTCGCAGAAGGGCTGGATGCCGGCAGTTCTTACGAGAACTTCGCACCCCGCCAGATCGAAGTCAATCAGCTCGACGCGCAAAACTTGTTCGCCGACGTGGTTGTACTCGATTCGGGTTCAGGAAAACTAACCGCTCGCGGTGGTCGGCAGGAGTTGCTATTCGGTTCGCAGCGACTGCTTTCGCCACTGGATTGGGCGAATACACGACGTCGCTTCGAGGGCGGCAGGTTGACTTGGAACAATGCCGATCGCACTACGGACTTGCTGCTTGTTCGTCCCATGAACCTGGATATCCACAACTTCGATTCACCCAATCAGAACCAAGTTTTATACGGAGTGTATAACTCGAATAAAACGTTCGAGAACCCGATTGATACCTACTACCTCGGTTTTGAGGACAATACGACTTTCACTCGCGTCCATACCATTGGCACACTGCTCAAAGGCGAAGCAGATGGATTCTTGTGGGATAACGAGTTCGGATACCAGTTCGGACGCAATCCGGACAGTTCCGACATTTCTGCGTTCTCACTTACCTTTGGCGGTGGTCGCAAGCTGCAAGGCGATTCCAAGCCAACGCTGTGGATGTTCTACGACTGGGCAAGTGGCGATGATTCAGTCAACAATGGCTGGAACCAATTATTCCCGCTCGGACACAAGTACTTTGGTTTCATGGACCTTTTCGCTCGCCGCAACATCCACGACATCAACTCACTATTCACTTTTAGTCCAACGGATAAGTTCACCGTGCTGACTTGGTACCATTACTTTGCATTGAGCAATGGCAACCAAGGGCCTTACAATGTCGGCGGCGGAGCCTTTAATCCGGGCGGAACGGTAGGCAGCAAGGACCTTGGTCAAGAAATCGACTTGCTGGGTACTTACAAAGTAAACTCGCGCAGTGATCTCGTTTTGGGGTACTCGCACTTCTTTGCTGGCCGCTACTACGATACAAGTAGGAACGCTGCGGACGCTCCACTGTTTAATGGCGATGCCGACTTCTTCTACACGCAGTGGCATTACAACTTCTAATACGCTTGACTAGCAAGTCGGTAGGAGGGGTCCAAAATTCGTTCTACCTCAAGTCGCTTGCAGCAGGCATTGCAGTTACAATGGATTTACAATTAACATTGGACGAGGCTTTGGTCTTAAATAAGGAGTCTGATCCTTTCAGTCTCCCTAAAGACAAAGCCTAAATTGAATTTCCCTTGCGCATGTGGCGGCATGTAGCGGCGAAAAGTAGCCTTCCAGACTGGCCTAATGTCCGTCTCCATACACAAAACCGCTCGAATTCTCGTCATTGATGATGACCCCAGCATGTCAACGCTCGTGCATGGGCTTATCCCAGGTGCAGCGACTTGTATGACGTCTGCACTCACTATCGCTGACGGTATGCGCATGGCTTCCGAACAGCGGTTCGACGTGATTGTCCTCGACCACATATTGCCCGACGGACTGGGCCTGGAAATAATACAGCAATTAGTGGCGCAGGATCGACTGCGTCCGATTCTGTACATCACCGCGCAGTCGGGTGCGCATACTGCGATCGAAGCTATCAAGCGAGGCGCTTTCGATTATCTGACCAAGCCGATCAACTTCGGCTTGCTCAAAAAACGACTCAACGAAGCTCTTGAATATCGCAATTTAACGCGTCTACCAGTCCTTGTCGAAAGTTTACCTGCTGGAAATTCTGGCGAGGTTCTGATTGGTCGCTGCCTGATGATGCAAGAGGTTTACAAAAACATCGGGCGACTTGCAAATTTGACAGATGCGGTTTTGATCGAAGGCGAGGTTGGCACAGGCAAGGAGATGATCGCTCGTGCAATTCATTCGTACGGCTCACGTCAACAGGCGGGGTTTCTGAAGATCAGTAGCAAAGAACTGACCGACGCACTGCAGCCAGGCGAAATACAAACGCTCGAAGCCTGCTTTCCCCAATGTCGCGGTGGAACTTTATTGATTGAAGAAATTACATCGCTATCGAATGCGATGCAAGCCAAACTACTTGCTCTGCTCCAGCACACGGGCTTGGTTAATGAATCCAAGACTAGGTTAATCATTGCAACATCGGTACCGAGTCGCGAGCTTCTCGAGCGAGGTATCTTGCGCAGCGATTTGTATTATTTCCTCAGCCCCTACCTGGTTCGTGTACCAGCCCTTCGCGAGCGCGATGAGGACCTCGAACTGCTTGTTTCTCATTTCATGCAACGCTTGGCCCAAGTCACCGCAACCCATCAAAGTCAAGGTCCACCACGTGTCAGTGACGCAGCCTTAAGGCTCTTGCGCAGTCACGATTGGCCAGGTAACGTGGCTCAGTTAAGAAGCGTCCTGCAAACTGCTCTGAATGAGTCTCGCGGTGCCATACTAGCCGGTCCAGCGCTGCACCAAGCTCTGGGTGGTGGGCGTTCGCCAGCCCACGACCTGGGTAATGAACTCGAATCGATAAGCGACGGTGGTTCATGGGATCTTGTTCATTTCGCGCAAGAGCGACTCAACAATGGAACGGACCATCTGTACGACGACGCGGTCGCTGAACTCGACCGCTCGCTGCTTACGCTGGTATTACGACACACGCATGGCAATCAAGCCCAAGCGGCGAAGTTGCTTGGTATGACCCGCACGAGTCTTCGCAAGAAAATTGTCGCATCGCATATCGACGTGACGAAACTTTCCGATGCGGAAACCTTTGATGATGACATTTCAGAAGTAGGTTAACGATGCCTACTGCTCGCTTCGCCAGCATCCAAACTCGCACCATCAAATGGCTTTACATTCTCGCACTCAGCTTGGTTGCGATCTTAACCATGAGTGGGCAAGTGCTCGTCCAATGGTCGCTGTCGGCTCTGCAAGGCGATGCGACTACGGTCAATATCGCTGGACGCCAGCGCATGTTAAGCCAACGCATTCCGCGAATCATCCTGGCTCTCGATGCCAGCCGAAGATCATCGATGAGCGATCCATCGGATGTTGAAGTGCCACTGCAAACTGTCGCCGAGCTGCGCGATTCGCTCAAGGTCTGGCGCGCCAACCATCTTGGACTAGCAAATGCGTCCAGCGCGGTCGGTTTCTCGCGAGCTGAGAAGCTGTCCGAAAAGGGTCAGACACTCTTTCGGACAGTCTCTAATAGCCAACCTATCAACGAGCTGTTCGCGAAAATCGAGCCTGATTTCCGACGCGTGGAAGAAATCGCTAGGTCTGTTATACAACGGATGGCTGACCCAAATGAAGAATTGATTCCCAGCGAAGAGCGAATAGCCTTGCTTAAACATAGCGATGCGTTCCTAGCGTCCATGGATGCAATCGTTGCCCGGTATGAATTCGAAGCCAAGCAGCGGGTCGGTCGACTGCAACGGATTGAACGTGGCCTATTAATTGCCACGTTACTAGTACTTGCTTGTGAAGGACTGTTCATCTTCTCCCCTGCCATCGCCTCATTGGATAGAGCATTCCAACGACTAAAATCCGTTACCGATCAGTTAGAGTCAGCGAAAAAATCGGCGGAGCAAGCGAACCATGCCAAGACGCAGTTTCTCGCCCGTGTCAGTCATGAACTACGCACACCGCTCCATGCAATTCTTGGCATGCTGGGTTTGATCCGGCAGGGTCGTTTAACCCATGGGCAAAAGCAACGCGCCGATTTAGCTTACAAAGCATCGCGCACCCTGCGCCATCTGGTGGATGACCTGCTGGATATTTCCAGCGTCGAAGGGGGCTCCGCATTGACGTTGCACTTGGAAAAAACGAATGTATCCCAAGTCACTAGCGATTGCGTCAGTCTCATGAGCCAACACGCGCGTCGCAAGCGGTTGAAATTGACAGCGATCAGTGAGTTGCCCGGCGGTGCTGAGTGCTTACTGGACGAGTACCGACTGAGACAGATCCTCATCAATTTGATTCAAAACGCGATCCGTTACACCGCGACCGGCGAGATCGAATGTCGCACGTGGCTCGAAAAAAGCGTCCAGCCACCCGAGGCGTCCGATCAAGTTTGGTTGCATGTCTCGGTCCGTGATACAGGGTGTGGCATCGCACCTGAAAATCTTGATCGCATCTTTGAGAACTTCGTGAGAATCAATCCGCAGGACGAATCTCGCTTGATTGGACCACGACTGGGGTTGGGGTTACCGATCACAGCCTCTCTGGTGGCGATGATGCACGGCACAATGACCGTCGAGAGCAGACTGGGCGAAGGGAGTACGTTTTCAATCCGTTTGCCAACCGTTTTAAGTAAGCCTGAGGACGTCCTCCACCAACCTAAAAGCAACTCAAGGATTTCCTCAAAGAAATCGCAACAAGATGAAACGAGCCACAGTCTGGTGACCGCGCTCGTGGTCGATGACTCGAAGGTAAATCGCTTTCTGCTGCGAGATTACTTAAAGCGTTTAGGAATCAGGGCTTTTACCACGAACAGTCTTACGCGAGCATTGAGTTTGTACGAGGAGCGAACTCCCAAGCTCGTCCTCTTGGATCTGCATGTGGGACAGCAGCAGAGCCTCGGATTGGCGAGTTCCATTCGCGCATTGCCCAGCGGATCTCAAACGCTCATCTATATCATC
>JANLQO010000347.1:0-52601 GCA_031367855.1 Planctomycetia bacterium
AAGTCATGAAGCGCGCTATGGCGGACCGCGCGCATTGGCTTGGCGATGCCGATTTTGCAGATGTACCACTGGGTTTGCTGGATTCAGAGTACCTGCGGAAGCGTGCTAGTGACATCGATCTGGAAAAAACTGTGGCGGTCACCAGTCACGGCCAACCGCCCAGCGCTGCAACCAACTTATTCGGTCGCGAAAAACACACGACTCATTTGACGACAGCCGACCGCGATGGCAATGTGGTCGCGATGACACAAACGGTGAACACCTCATTCGGTTGCAAGATGATCGTCCCGGGCACCGGGGTGATTCTGAACAACGAAATGGATGATTTTAGTATTGCCCCTGGAGTGCGCAATGCCTTTGGCTTGATCGGTTCAGCAGCCAACGCAGTCGCGCCCGGCAAACGTCCGTTGTCCAGTATGAGTCCGACCTTGGTTTTAGATGACTTGGGCAAACCGACGCTATCTTGCGGTGCGGCTGGCGGTCCCAAGATCGTTACGACCGTGCTCCAGACATTGGTGCGAGTGCTGGATTTAGGGCAATCGATTGATTCCGCGATTGCAGCTGAACGAGTGCATCATCAGTGGTCGCCCGATCAAGTGGTCTGCGAGGAAGCGTTGCCGGAGAGTGTCGCGCAGCAATTGCAAGCTCGTGGACATACAGTCACTCGAATTCGGGTTGCCGCCGTGGCTCAGGGCGTAACGATCGAGCCTGATGGAACACTGGTCGCTGCATCCGACCCACGCGTACCCAGTTCAGCCCTGGGGACGGATTGAAACCTACTCATCAGCACGCCCTTCGCAAAGCCTCAGCGGCATGCCACCCGTGCCACCCTACGCCGCCCCAAGTCTAAATTGAGATGAGCACTATCTGTGTGAGGGCGTTTGCCAGTGGAGCGATGGCCCGCTAACGCTTGCTAGAGTCCCTCGCCTCGGCGACGTGCTTTTGGAAATCATCGAACAAGTACTGACTATCGTGTGGGCCCGCAGAAGCTTCAGGGTGGTACTGAACGCTGAAAGCGTTTGCTTGGCGATGACTAACGCCGGCGATTGTGTTGTCGTTGAGATTGCGATGAGTGATGCGCAGCGTGCTCGGTAGCGACGCTTCATCGACCGCAAAGCCATGATTCTGGCAAGTGATTTCTATGCGACCAGTGTCAGTATTGAGCACAGGTTGATTCGCTCCGCGGTGTCCGAATTTCATTTTGAAAGTTCTTGCACCACACGCCAAGCTCAGCAGCTGATGACCGAGGCAAATGCCAAACATAGGACGTTCGCCGACCAGTTCACGAATGGTATCAATGGCATACGTCAACGGTTCTGGGTCGCCTGGACCATTGGAAAGAAAAATCCCATCCGGTTTCAGTGCTCTGACTTCGTCGGCCGTGGCGGTACCGGGCAGGATGGTGACGCGATTGCCGCGATCAAACAAATGACGCGCGATGTTCCATTTCATTCCGAAATCGAGACAAACAACGTGAGGCTTGGACTGGCTCTCAGCGACTCCTCCGGAACGATTAGCTTCAACATGATAGAGCGCTTGGTTCCATTGGCGGGCTCGTTCCGGAATGACTTCTCGCACCAAATCGCGGCCAACTAAACTTGGGCTGGCCTTGGCTTTCTGAACCAAGGAGGCGGGATCCAAATCGACCGATGAGATCACGCCTTTCATCGCGCCGGAGCTGCGAATTAGTCGCACTAAGGCGCGCGTATCGATTCCGGCCAACGCAACGATGTTGTGCCGCTGCAAGTAATCGTTGAGGCCCTCGGTGGATCGATAGTTGCTAGGTAGGCGACTTTCGGCGCGAACAATAAAGCCCGAAACGTGCGGTCGATCGCTTTCGACGTCGACTTCGTTGACCCCATAGTTACCGATTTCGGTATACGTCATCGTTACAATTTGTCCACGATAACTTGGATCGGTGAGAATTTCTTGGTAGCCGGTCATGGAAGTGTTGAAGACAACCTCTCCAGTCGTTTCACCAGCAACTCCAATGGAAATGCCTTTGAAAACGGAACCGTCCTCAAGCGCCAAGTACGCAGGTCGTGTCGAGCGAGACAACTTCACGAATCCTCCAAGCCGAAAATGAACTTACCGAAGCAAAATTTCGGCCAGTATAGGCGAGGCGCCCTTTTTAGAATAGGACCGGAAAGGGCTGAAAAACACTTTGTAGAACGATTGTCCTCAATCGTTCAGAAAACCTGGCTGGACTTCGATCCGTTGCCCTTCGGCAGAACGGTTGGGGTCTACGTTGGGGACAACCGTTCTACACTTGTCAGCGCTTGGCTGAGCTTTACGAACGCGCTGCGCCTGTTTTGCTTACTTGAACGGATCGTCGCCAAAACCCCCGTCGGTCGCACCAAAGCTATCGCCGAACCCCTCACCACCGTCCAGTGGGGCGACGGACTCTTGCCCCATTGGCATCGACATCGCTTGTGGAGCGGCTCTCACACGGGTCTTTTTCTCACGAACCGCCGCAATAATGGTTGCTAACAGCAAGGCAACCATTGCCAGAATCCACAACACAGGCCAGAGAATTATGGGCATTTTTGGGACTCGGAAAGTGACTTCGATGCGTGCGCGCCAGCAGGTTTGCTAACAATAAGGCTAATTCAACCGCTGGTGAAATTCAACCGCTCGCTTGTTTTTAGCTGCATTAGAAGGGTTGGCGGCGGCAGTAGGTTAAGGCTTGAGGGTTAAACCGTTGGCAGCGGCTGGAAGCGGCCGCCGGTAGGACCTATGCCGGATTTGAGGCATTCCCTCATGCTCAAGTTGTCGGGTTGGAGCGATTGTTCGAATCTTATCGATCAAATGGGTTGTTGGCGATGCGCAGCCACCGGTAAAAACTCTTCGTTCAGTCGACCGGATGGACGATGGTAGCTATGAAACCAAAATCGTCGAGTTGATCTGCTGAAAATGCGGTTCAATCGACCGCACTCTCGGGTTCACAGGTGAATGGATTTACCTGGCTTCGATTGCGGCGTTAGATACTCAGGGATGAGCATAATGTTTGCAAAGATATCATGGACTGGTACTGTTTCAGCCCACGGAATTGCCGGGCAGCTCTGTTGCCTATTGGTGGCCAGTTCGATAGGTTGTGCGACCGGTGCTGGGCTACAAGATACTCAGTACTGCTTGGCTCAAAAAACGCGAGCCGAGATTTCCTGGTTGACCTGCAACGATTGGAAAGAGCGTTGGGATCTCGGTAGCGACCACGCGGCTGGGTATAAAAAGGGCTTCTACGACGCGTCTACTGGCCGTGGTTGCAGCGTACCTGCATTGCCTCCGCCTTGCTACTGGAGCACCAAGTATCAAACCTGCGAAGGCCAACAGGCAATTGCAGCTTGGTACCGTGGCTATCAGTGCGGCGTTACAGCGGCCCAAGGGACTGGCTACCCCTCCTTCAACGATGTGCCGCTCGGACCTTGTGCACCCTCGCTTAATAACACCGGTTGTCAAGGATGCTACTCACCGGATAAGTGCCCCTGCTCTGAGCCAATCCACCCAGCTACTATCGAGTTGGATAGCTCCGAGCATCAATTCCATGCTGGAATGTTTGGCCAGTATGGAAGTGCGTTGGAGCAACAACCGAAGTCAGTCAACGAAGTCAATTACGATCAAGCGCCCGACGTGCCGGTGACTACCGTCGCTAGGGCGAATTCCGGCAGTGACCAATCAGCTTCGGATTTGGAAGCGACGGAGAAGTAAGGGAACAGTTTTGACCATGGTAACGAACCCGTTCCCTCAGTAATCGAGATTAGGCTTTAGCACGTACGGATACTCTAAAGCGGAAATTTTTGACCCAAAATTCGACACCAAGGAAGGTGTATAGTGAAACTTTATAACTCACTGCATGGCGCAGTTGGCATTGCAACGCTGGCGTTATCGACTTTCAGCGGTTGCATTACCTTTACCAAGCATGCGATTCCCGCTAGCCGACTGCCCAATCAGTTCGCGGCACCTTCCAAAGGCGATTTGCAACCGATCAATTTTACAATCCTGGGTGGCAACAAAGCCAGGGAACATGTATTGGATAGCGATGATGTGATCGCAGTTACCATCCAGGGTGTCTTCCCGAAAGATTCAGCGGAAGCACCACCTTTTATCTCAAGCTCACAAGTTTCGATTGCGCGTGAATACTATCCGCCCAACGGCGCGGTCAACTCTCCCGGTGTCGGTCTACCTGTACAAGTACAGGACGACGGCTTTGTTCACCTACCCCTAGTCGACCCGATTCAAGCCCGCGGACTCACTCTGCTGGAATTGGCAGAGAAGATTCGCGTGGCCTATGTTGACAAAGAGATCATCAAGGAAGACAACGACCAAGTTAATGTTACGTTGTTTCGTAGTCGCGTGAACCGGATACTCGTGCTGCGAGAAGATGTAGCCTCGCCAACGATCGGAGTAGCCATCAAGGGACAAGTCATACAAAACAAACGCGGAAGTGCCGAAGTGATCGACCTGCCAGTCTATGAAAGCGATGTCCTGCACGCCCTCGCTTCGAGCGGAGGATTGCCAGGTGTTGATGCTTACAACGAAGTTTGGGTACTTCGCAAGAGCACTTTGGAACCGCACGCCGTGGTAAATATCAAGTCAAAGATCGATGGTGGCGAAGAGCCCGAGCAGGTCATCTGTCAGCTGCCAGCTCACCTGGAAGCGATTCGACTGCCGCTAAAACTCTGCCCCGATCAACCGATTCCCTTCACACCCGAAGACGTGCTTCTGCAAGACGGTGACGTAGTTTACATTCAACCGCGGCGCGATGAGTACTTCTACACAGGCGGTTTGCTGGCCGGTGGTCAAATCCCCATGCCACGCGATGAGGATCTCGATGTTCTTGAAGCCGTCTCAATGGCGAGTGGATCTATCGGGGGCCTGGGTGGTACATCCTCGGTCGCCGTGCTACGAGCTGGTGCCGGCGTGGGTAACATTATTCCCCCGACTCGAGTACTCATCCTCCGCAAGCTTCCCAACGGCGAGCAATTGCCCATCCGTGTCGACCTTGCCAAAGCGATGGTCGACCCGTCCGAACGAATCAAAATTCACGCTGGTGACTTTATCATGCTGTACTACAAACCAAGTGAAATGACCGGTAATGCAGTCCTGAACTTCTTCAACTTCAATGTTTCGATTCGAGGCAGAAACTAGCCAAATTTATCTGAGTCGACAACAAACCATTCAAACGCCCGATTCTTGGAGTCGGGCGTTCGATTTTTGAGGCTGCTTCCCTAATTCCACCCCTCTTGATACCAAGAATCAATTCGTTACCATCGCCACCAGTCATCATTCAAAAGCCCTCCGCTACTTAACAAGCAACACTGTCCATGAATCGAGTCAAACGCGGCGCGTTTTTAACGATGGACAGTCTTGAAGGCTTTATCTGTTCCGATCACTTGACGTATGCGCCCCTCACCAAACTCTACTTGTCGCCCGAAACTCCCGCGGTGATCGAAGTGGAATTGATCGAACCATCGCTCTACTTCGCTTTCGATGAACGGTCGCCCGATCGCTTTGCCCACGCACTCGATAGCCTGTATCGAACCCATTGAGAGTATGCAACATGCTGGGTTTACCAGAGCTGAATTCGCAACACAAAGTACAATGGATTCGCATTCCGTCAGAGCTGGACGTGCCCGTTACGCCGCGCGTCAAGGCGATTCTCGACTCTGCGGCAATGCGACGATTGTCGCGAATTTCACAACTTGGTTTAGTCAGTTTGGTGTATCCAGGCGCAACTCACTCGCGCCTCGAACACAGTTTGGGCGTCTACCGACTGGCCGTACAGGTGCTGACTCAAATCCATCGTTCGACAGAATTCGATGGGATACTAGACGACGCATCGGCGAAGATATTTCTGATTGCAAGCCTGGTACACGACATTGGGCACTGGCCATTTTGTCATCCGCTGGAAGACATGCGGCTGGAATCGATACCACACCACGAGCAGCTCGCCAAGAACTTGATTTGTGATCACGAACTTGGCACGATCATTCGCGAACAATGGGAAGTCGAACCGGGGGAGGTGGCGGAATTTCTCGCGCCGAAATCGAATTCCAAGCCGTCGCTTCTGCACAGTTTGCTGAACGGCCCGATCGACGTCGACAAGATGGACTACCTTCAACGCGATAGTCTACACGCAGGTGTACCCTATGGGCGCAACTTCGATGTCGGTCGCTTGATTAATAGTCTGTGTGCCGGTCCGGATGGCCGCATTGCGATCACAGAGAAGGGCAAGACCGCCGCCGAGATGATGGTCTTTGCGCGCTATGTGATGTTCAGTGAAGTGTACTGGCATCACGCCGTGCGGTGCGCCACCGCTATGTTGCAGCGCGTGGTTTACGAGCAATTCCGGGAGGCGGAAGCTGGCAACGACTCGACGCACACAAAGCCAGCGCAATGGCTCATGCAATCTGAAACGGAATTCGCCAGCGAATTACTCGAGAGGACCAAGCACAAAGCCCCACTTTACTCACTTGCAGCGGGTCTGTTCGGACGCCAAAGGCGTTTATACAAACGGTTAGCGCAATTTAACTTCACGGAGAATTCTGCCGTGCATCGCGCCTTGGCACGAAGACCCTACAATAATTTAGTCACCTGTGCCGAGCAACTGAGCGACAGGCTAAATCGGTTCAGCAATCGTAGGCTCGAACCTACAGCAGTGCTGATTGACGCCCCTCCCGTGAAGCTGGAAGTTCAATTTAAATTAGACGTGCGTCAGCGAATTGCTAAAGCAGAAGTTGGCGAAGATTGTTACTTGCCACTTGGAAATCTCTCGCCAGTCGTCAGTTCGCTGGCAACAAATCAATTCGATAATTATGTCAAACGCGTGCGAGTCTTTGTTTGTCCTGATTGTGTCACGGGACTGAACATTACACCCGAGCAACTTACGGAAGAATTACTAGCCATCGCTGCGGATAATCCATGACGCCGCTGAACACCATCCTCCTGGACGACATCTCGCACGCGGCGGCAATACTGCGTGGCGGTGGCTTGGTCGCATTCCCGACAGAGACGGTTTTTGGTTTAGGTGCCGACGCAACCAATGAGCAGGCACTTGCGCGATTGTTTGCCGCCAAGGGCCGTCCGAGCGATAACCCCCTGATCGTCCACGTTGCCGCAGTGGATCAATGGCCCCAAGTGGCTCGTGCCATGCCCAAAGTCGCTGAGCGTTTGTTGGCGAAGTTTGCCCCCGGCCCGCTAACCGTCGTGCTTCCCAAGCATCCATCGATTTGCGATGTCGTCACCGCTGGCTTGGATACCGTCGGACTGCGGATACCGGATCACCCTCAGGCCCGAACGTTACTTGCCGACGTAGGCTTACCGATCGCCGCCCCTAGCGCGAATCGCTCAGGTTTACCAAGCGGCACGACCTGGCAAACGGTACTCGAAGATCTGGATGGCAGAATTGATGCTGTGCTGCGAGGATCGACTTGCACGATTGGCATCGAGTCCACTGTGGTGGACTGTACGGGCGATTCACCTCGCTTGCTTCGCCCCGGCGCGATTAGTCTGGCTGAACTGCAAACGGTTGCACCCGACCTGATTGCATTTGTGCCCGACGATGCCTGCAACCAGAAAGCAAATTCACCTGGACTGCGCCATCCACACTACCAACCGGCCGCTGTCGTACACTTGGTCAACAGCGCCGACGAAGCCGACCAAAAGTTGAAACTGCATTCCAAGAGTGCCACGCAACTCGAACAGCACTTAGCCAATTGCGCATACTGCGGTCTCGACGAATCGAAGCTGGCCAGCTATCTCGGCGTGTCGCGGCGCTTCCGTAGCGTCGAGGAATACGCCCACGAGTTCTACGAATTCATGCGCGTAGTCGACCGATTGGGGATTCAATATCTTTTCTGTCAGCGTCCAACTACAGGCGGCATCGGCGCTGCGCTCAATGATCGTTTAACTCGCGCTGCTTCGCCAAAGTGACGTCCCGCTGGGGGCGGGAAATGAATTATCGATCGAGAAAAATCTGCAATTGTGCCAGCGCGGAGGCCGGATCGCGAATGAGCGGAATGATGCTCGATAGGAGCATACCAGAGCCAACCAGCAACAGCGGCCAACCGGCAGTTGACTTTGGGCAAGTTATCTTTCCGCCCATGTGCACGAATTCTTGCTCCAGCTTCATCCAGTGTTCTAAATTTTGAAGCAGCCCCACGTGAGTGGCTTGTTGCACACGTGACGATCCGGTGCCCTCAAGCGCTAACTGCATTCGGCTGAGTGGCATCGACAGCACATCGGCTGACCAATGTGACTGGTCATCGACTAGCTTTGCCGACTGGAACAGCACATCGCGAAACTGATCATGATCTAAACCGTACGCAATCAGACGTGGCTTGCCACTTAACAGAATCAATGTCAGGCCGAGCACATACAGGCAAAGCAAGGCCAACCAAACCCAAGAATGCCAGCGCTCAGCCGCTTGCGGTGGAGTGAATAACTGCATCGGCCCAACGGCTACTAAACCTGCAGATGCGATTCCCAAAGTCAGCGTATCACGCCAGCCACTGGTGACCAACGGGCGCGTCCGTAAACGCAAGACTCCAATCAAGATAAAGTAGATCGCAACCGGAATGATCGCAACGGCGTACTGAACGTGCATGTGGCTACCTGAACCTTCGAATTCATTTTGGACTGTCCGAATTCTAGCGAATTTGCACGCATGTGGCAATTTGGATGAGATCGTGATCCGTTGCAGCAAGCCTCAGAGCTTGCCACCCCGAGATCAAATTGTGACGAAACGGTAGATTTTTGGCCAGATTGGATTTTGGGGTATTTTGGACGAAAGTGTAGAACGATTGTCCCAACGGTTATGGAAGCAATTGCGGTTCATCCGGGAATAGCGTGCGCATGCGAGACTGACTTTGAAAGGGTGGGTCGCTCCTGCCGGGTGCGACCATCGCTGAGGCATGCACAATTCAGGTGGCTTGGGCCATCCTTATCAACGCCGACAAGGTCTGTAATGGATGAACCGATGGTAGAACTTCGTGAGGGCGGATGTGACGCCCTATCGGCAATTCTGACAATGGTGTCTGTAAGTAGTCGCACCCGGCAGGAGCGACCCACTAAAAACATGCCGGTATCAGACTCTCAACCCCAAAATTAAAGTTGTGGTACAGCACTAATAGGCGTTTTTCTGCTCCGCAACTACGCCCAGCGTTTTCAGAAGAATCTTAATGTCCAGCCACAGGGACCACTCGCGAATATAGCGATGATCGAAGTCAACACGTTTTTGCATTTTGTCGAGCGTATCGGTTTCGCCACGGAATCCCTCGACCTGCGCCAGTCCAGTAATGCCGGGCTTGACTTTGTGCCTCAACATATAGCCTTTGATGAGCTTGCGGTAATGTTCGTTGTGCGCCGATGCGTGCGGACGAGGGCCGACCAATGACATGGTACCTTCGAGCACATTGAATAGTTGAGGCAGCTCATCCAGCGATGAACGACGCAAGAAGCCACCAATCGGAGTCAGTCGCGGATCGTGCTTGGTGGCTTGCTGAACCACGGGACCATTGTCACAAGTTCGCATCGAACGAAACTTCCAGACCCAGATCTCTTTTCCGTCGAGCCCATAACGCTTTTGACGAAAGAAAATGGGTCCGCGCGACGTCGCCTTGACCAAAATTGCACACAATATCATGATGGGCGAGATCAGGATTAGTCCACAAAACGCCGCACCGAAATCGAAAACTCTCTTCGTCCAACCATCCACTCCGTAGAGCGGAGTCTCGAAAACACTAACCGCTGGCAGCCCGCCAACCGAACTCCAGCGCGAGTGGAGCAGTTCGAAAACGAAAAAGTCTGGCACGATGTAGACGTTAGCCGTAGTATCGGCAAGTCGCTCGAGCAACCATCGAATTCGGCTCTCGGCGCGCATCGGCAAGGTTAAGAACACAGTACTCACTTCGCCAGCTTGAGCCTTGGTAATCAGTTCGTCCAGTCGGCCGATGCTGTAGTTCTGTGCCGCCACCAATTCACTGTTGCGAGGCTGGACTCGATCGTCAAAAAAGCCGATTAGTTGCAAGCCTGATCCAGGATGTTGTTTGATATTGTCGAGCAACTGCAAGCCCAGTGGGTTCACTCCCACAATGGCACATTTTGTTACTGCCCAGCCGCTGCTGTGCAGGCTTTCCAGCGCCACGCGGATTACCATGCGGGCCAAGCCAATACTCGATCCACCCAGGACGATCCAGGCCAGCATGCCCCCACGCGCAAATTCGTAACCTTCGCGCGCGAAAAAGGCAACGCACGCCAACAGAGACAAACTGACTATCCAGTTCACTAAGACGCATGCCAGCTCGCGGTCAGGTGTATCGCAGCGTTCTTTACGATAGATGCCCAGTACTTCGCCGCAGAGTACAAAAATCAGACAGGTTGCCAGGAGCGCGTTCGGATTGCGGCTATTGAACGGTTGCTGAACCAACCATTGGCTGAGGTACAACGAACAGCCGATGAAAACGATGTCGCTGATGCGTTGCACCACCCCGAACGAGGAATGATGCTGTCGAATCGAAGTGCTGTTCATGCTTGCTTTTTCACTGTTCAAAAACTTTCGGCCATTGGCAAAAGACCAGGGGATTGTCAAAGCTTACGTCTGGAATTGACCTCTTCGACGGTTGCAAACTAAGCCTTGACATGTAGATGATCGTAAATCGCCGCTATAATCGGTACAGTCGCTACAGTTTTGTCTAGATGGCCGAACGCCTCATTCGCTCCCGATTCTCCGCGTACCCGGAAACGAACCAAGATGGTCAAAATCCCAACCAAATTTGAAGATTTACTGCCACCGGCTGCCCTTGGCAAAATCCTCGAAGTGCTCAACCAACCCGCCTTGTCGGGGGCCGTTCGCGATGCGCTGCAGCGGGTAGGTATTAAGGATGCGAGCCCGGTTGAGCAGGTTCAAGAAGCTTGGCAACAGGCTCGCGATTGGGTAGGGCAATTAGCCAATCGCATGCTCAGTCCCGTGCAAGCTAACCCGCAGTTGATCAATGCCACGGGCGAATTGGCGCGAGCCGAGTGGCAGGGTTTTCCCATGGCACCTAGTGTTGCTGAGGCGTACTGCATTCAAGCGGTGAATTTCCACTACTCTTCACGACTCGAAGAAGCCGCTCAACATGCGGCGATGAAGTTGTTGCAAATCGATGACGCGTGGCTGGCCAATAGTCTGGCTACCGCGATGCAGTTGATCCAAGCTGCGTTCACGAGTTGTGCAGTATCGCGAGCCGACACGGTCCGCATCCCTGGCTTCGGCGACATTGGCGCCATGCTGCACGCGGCAGGAAAGCCGATTCATGAAGTGGGCGCGACAAACGGTGCCACCGAAGAAGACTGGTCTAGAATCATCAACAGCCCCGAGCAAGCGATTTTGTTGGTCAGCCCAAATAGCCTGTCAGCGAGCGACGCTGAGCAACAGCGAGTGGCCGCCTTGAAAGTTGCAAAGGCGACCGGCGCGATGGTCGTCGAGTTGCTTGTAGACGGTGTCTGCACGCCAAACGCCTTAGACGCCACCTATCCATTCCCCAATGCGCATGAGCGTTTGCGTTCGGGCGCGACTGCTATCGTGCTACCGATCGACGGCTTCTTGGGCGGTCCCGCCGGAGCATGCATCGCTGGTAGCGGCAAACTGATCAAGTCGCTGCGACATAGCGTAGCCGCGCCCGGTTGCAGTTTGCGAGGCGCGGCGCTGGCGGGAGCGACTGCTGCGTTGGAGCGCGCCGCCACATCGGGTACGGCTTTGGACACGGGTGTACTCGATTTGGTGCGCGCCAACATGGCAAACTTGAGAGACCGAGCAAAGCGACTGGCACTGCAAGTCTCGAATTCAGAACATGTCGTCGCAGCCGAGGTTCGGGATCGGAACATTCCGCTCGGGCCGTCGCCGTGGAATCGCTACTGCGGCCCGAGTGTCGCAGTCGCGTTGACTCCGCGTAAAGATGCGGCCCACTTAATCGCAACTCTGCAAAACGGCGAGAATGGACCAGCGATTTTGTGTGTCGGAGCGGGGGACAATGTGCTCATCGATCTCAAATTTGTGTTGCCGCGCGACGACCACCAAATTGTCAAATCCCTCAACGCGATCCAGCCGCCGACCGACGCGTCCCCGCCAGCAACGCTGTGAAGTATTTTGATGCGGCACACACGGTCACTCTCGGCAAGAATGACCCACAGCGTTTTCCGCAGGTCTGTGACCACCCGGAGAGCCTAAAATCTTTCCAATTTGGGAGTGTTTCGCCGGGTGATTTGCGATTTGTGGTCGGATGGCGTTTCGCCAAGTGCATTCAACTTGCTCTGCGCCTCAGTTCCACTTAGTATGGGGTTGACGACTGGTAAAAAGTGGTCGGTTGCTCCCGCCATCGATGGATCGGCAGCACATCCCTTGTCGAAAACTGAGAGACACCGTGGTTTTGTCTGATATCGATCGAAGGCTATTGAACAGGTGCATTGAAGGTGCCCCCGGTGCGTGGGAGGACTTTGTTGATCGCTTCATTGCGTTGATCACCCACGTTGTCTCGGCTACCGCAGAACTTCGGTTAGGTCATGTCTCGGACCAGCTTCGCGATGATGTCGTCGCCGAGGTGTTTCTGAAACTGGTTGACAAAGATTTTGCCATCCTCCGGAGATTTCGCGGGCAAAGTTCCCTTGGTACCTATCTCGTGGTGGTGGTGCGTCGCATCGCTGTTCGTCGCATTGTCAAACTCAGCCGCGGTGCGGTCGGTCAGTTAACCGCCGACCCGGCTTCCACGGCAGGTAATGGTGAAATGGCGGTTGAGAATAACGAAGAGGTTCATTCGCTGCTGTCACAGATGCCGGATGAAGAGGCGACGGCGATTCGCATGTACCATCTCGAAGATCGAACCTATCGCGACATCAGCCTGCACATTGGCATTCCAGAAAACAGCGTTGGCCCGCTGCTCTACAAAGCCCGCACTCGGCTGCGCTCCCTGCGCCAATCTTAAAAAAGTAGCTGGGGTATTCTATTCAACAGGCACATCCAGAAGAAGGTTACCTAGTCCTCGCTTTGTCTTGAGACGTCGTTGGTTGTCAGGACCAATCTCCCAAACATCTTGATTCAAGTTGGATTGTGCCGAGCTGATCGAGTCGGCGTAGTAGGGAACGGTGACATATTTAGGCAAATCGTTGCCTCGATCAAAGGCCTCGCGCGCCATTTTACGCCCAAGTTCGAATTCTAATTGCGGAGTTAGATCCTTCGCATTCACCATGTTGTCACGAATCTCCTGACTCTGTTGCAATTCCATATCGCTCCACCAACCGGTCTGCAAAGCCAAATCTACAATGTCTGTCAGGTACCACGCTCTGATCAGCTCACGCCCAGCAAAGGGCACGGTAACGTAACCTGTCCCAAGAACGCGAATGTCGGGAAGCGATCGTCGCACGTCCTGTGCTGGCAAGTTCGAGAAGGCTCCTCCACAATACGATCGTCGACGTGAATTGGTTGTTTCGTTTACAGGTGTCGAAAAGAGAATCTTGTTTTGCTCGGGCTCAGGGTAAGGATCGAAGTAACTGGGTTCAGAAACCGACGCCATGATGGCAACCATCAAGTCGCGTGGGTTCTCAACCAGTCGAAGGTCACCAGTACGCTCATGAACTGGAACTTGTTTTAAGAGATCGTACATTGGCCGGTTGACGAAATAGGTAAGTGCCTTACCGATGTAGGGTGAATTTCCCAAAATCAGATCGGACTGTTCAGCTGCAAAGCGATCCGGATGCTTTTTGTAGAAATCGAAAACCTCAGGATGCCAAGAGACCGACCAGTCGCGAGGGTTAAACACCTTGTAATTTTTTGCCGACAACAGGTCGCCTTTGCCCCGATCAAACAGAACCTCTCGATTGCCTGCCACAATAACCATCGGAAATTTGGGAACTGCAGCGCTTGCACGAGCTACTTCTTCCAATGTGCGAAGATGCTTATAGTCTTTTACGCCGAGTGCAAAAGCGATAAACGCTTTCATTTCGATGTGATCGATTTCTGTCCGTTTCCCAGCGAAACTCTTGGCTGCTATAATAGCAGAATTCTGCATTTTGCGAATAAGCGTTCGATCACCATTGAGCAAATGATAATCGCAGTTGGCGATGCTTTCAGGTGTGAACCCAAAGCATGAAAAATAAGCAGTCAGGATTGAACCACTGCTGTTTCCGGCCACAATGGATCGTTGATTGCGAAGGGAAGGGATACGAGTGAGGGCTTCGCGTAAGACGCCTCCATCATAAGCTAAATTTGCTCCCTTTCCTTGAAAAACAATCATTAGCTCTTGGTCGTTGAGCGAGACGTCGGCGGGCTCACCCGCCAAGGCGCAAGCGCTTATAAAAAAAAGTAGCAGGCCAACCAACTTTTCTTTTCCATGCACAAGAGTCGAAGTAACCATCTTGATCCTTTTTTAACAACACCAATGAAAAAGATGTCGATCGAAATGCAATTCATCAGTTAGCGGATGCGGCAGACCGAGAGACGTTATCTATTCCGACTTGTAACCAGCCATCTTCAAGCGATACGTGCTCTAAGCTGATTTTTTTATCTTGTACGGCGGATGCAGGCGATCGACCGATTTCAGCCTGCCGCACAAAGAACCTAGACAAAACCTGATTCAAAACTCGGTTATCAAGTTCTGCTGGCTCAAGATGAGTTTCACCTATTTGTTCAAGCCGAACCTGGTTTCCTGCATGACTTACCAAGTACTTGACGGTAGCGAGACGCTCAACGTCGGAGTAAGTGATATTCTCCCATTCAAACTTCTGTATACGAATCTGAAACTCAACGGTGTTGTCCTGAAATTTGGCATGAAGTGGATCTTCATCCGCGAAAGTGAATGCGGCGGGGACTTTTCCACCTTGAGTATCGAATTCGGAAATCGGCCTTAATCCTAATGTTTCGTAGACCAATTCCCGAAAAAGCACTTCGTTATAACGACGTCGGCACAAGACCACACTCGAGTTGTTCAGGGCCGATTCGTGAAGTTGAAACTGAAGTGGAGGGTCGATTGAACCAAAACCGGACGGGAGCGTTGGCGCACCGAGAGTCGATGGAAGAATTGACTCATCGCGCCACTGAAACTCTTCAGTGGTTGTCCAAACAACCGATTGAGTATCAACGTCTCTCGCATCGACAGTTTCCCACAATACTTGATTGAGAATCGAATTCAGCTGCACCATTACTGCGAAACCACTGTCATTCAACTGCTTCTTGATTTCTGTTTTGATTGTCTCTTCAATTTTTTGGTCAGCTTTAGGAAGTAATCGCTTTAAGATTCGGGTTGCGAGCGGGGTTAAGGCCTTGTTTAAAAATTGCGATCGAAGGTGAAGACAGGCTTTCTGAAGCGTCAAGACATTCTGAACACAAACTTCATCTTGGCCCAGTTCCAATCCACGAGTTTTCACGTTGACGCCAAGCTTTCCGATCATCTGCAACTTGCTCTTGGCGAGCACATCCGCCTTATCAACACTCGCAGTAATCGGAATATCACCCGTTCCTTCGAGTATAAGTCGGAACTCGCCGTGATTATTGTTCGGCACAAATTCGACTCCTACCAACATTTCAACGTCAGCAGTGCCTCGGATCTTTACCTTATCCATCTTCTGGTCGAATGGAACCGACTTTGATATCGACTTGGGGAGCAAGGTCTTCACAAAGCTGCTGCGCATGCGAATGTACTCATTGGTATGCGAGAGCCTCTCACGGGCTTGGACTAATTGTTGGTCCACCAATCCTGATTTCGCAAGCCATGCGTAGGATTGTCCGACAGATCGAGTGTTTTCTGGACTTATGATCCCTGCCGATAGGGCATCCTGAATTTGATTCACCGATGCTTCGAAAAGCAACCTTGCATCCGTGACGGATGACCACTCGATCTGTCCGATATATTTCCAAAGTAGTTTGCGCACTACGTCAAGCACAGCCTCTGCTTCTTTGGGCATCTTTCTGGCAATCAAGCGATAGGTTTTTCGGAAGGCATCTACATCACGCGTGTCGCTTTCAATTTCCGACTGTAATTGAGCTAGCTCAGTTTCGCGTCGTAGAACGCCTCCGGCAGGCATGGCATCCAGAATCTGATTAGCGGATCGAATCGCCGCCAGTAATCGCTGCCGCGTTTCTGCAAGTTCTGAATCGCCGATCGTTCGAAAAGCTTGCATGGTAATTTCGCCCCATGCACGGGAATCGAAGTTAGTAGATGCGGGCGCAGGCTCGTGGGCTTTAGCTAACCCTATGAACATCGAACAGATCAGGCCGGCGCAAATCAAAAATGAGATTCTGCCGCCACAATTTAAGGACATCAATTTGAGCATTTTCCAATTCTGACTTTGTAAGGCCACGACTGGTCGCAACGGCAATGCCGATCCAGAAATTTTCCGGCTTAGAAAGTTAGCTGCCAGAAATACTCGACGAGTACTTTTGCAGGGAAATTGTGGTCCAATCGTTCCGCTCAAAAGCACTCAATCGTCAATGTCACTACAAACGAACCTTTTTCCCACTTTAGATCAGGAGGACACACTCATCGAAATTCGCGGTTGATACGCGCCGAGCTAATTAGTAACCAGAGATGAGGGTTTCGCGACTGGCGGTTCGAAAGAAATGGAAGCAGGTTTTACTGACGACAATGCTCTGCGGGAAAAAGGTTCCTACGAAGCATTTTTCAATTGTAGGAAAGCGTCGAAGATTTTTTCGAAGGGTCAGTACGGCGAAAGTAGAAATTCGATCGTCCCAACGGCCGTAATTCGTGAGCTGAACTAACGTGCTTCGACGCCAAATCGTCCGTACTTCAGGAAGCTCAAAGTCTGCAAGTGTACTTGATCGTTAACTGGCTGTAACTGATGGATGCCTTTGACTTGGATAAAATCAGTCGCTCCTGCCAATTTCATGGTTTCAACAGTCAATAAACCGTCGTCGTCGCCAGGCAACTGGCTTAGATATCCGAGCTCGTTTCCCAGTCCGCCAGCGATGATTCCGAATTCGAGCGGCGGAGTAACCAGCGTTTTCTCTAGCTCACGCCAGCCACGTCGCGGCGCTAACTCAATCGCTGTCTCACCAGCAAAGGCTAGGCCAATCGATCGAATCGGATGAATACCCGACTTTTCTGAAATGAGGTCCACCAACTCTGCGCCGTGATTGGGCGGGGAAATCATCACCATCCGACCGAAGGCAACAGGCGGCGGGTTCCCGCTCCTTTCAATGTCCCCGAGATAACGGCGGATCACTATGTTTCCAGTGCTGTGAGCCACAAAATCGACTAATTCGACCCCCTCAAAACCGCGGATCACATGATCGAGCGATTTCGCGAAAATAGGGATGTTTTCGACCGTGGAAGCATAGCCAATATTCTCGACGTGCAATCCCCCATTCTCAACCAAGTAGTTAGCAAACCCACGCATCACCAAAGGCGTAGCGCCCAGTCCATGGAGCATGACTACGATATGTTTTGGCATTGGGCTGATGGGAACTTCACGTTTCAGCCGCTGAAACTCGTTAAAGCAGTTTTCATAAGTACCGAAAACATGACGATCGTTTTGCGGACAAATCAAACGGAAGTGACCAATAACTGCGTTTCGCTGAATTCGCCAACCTTGATACGCAAATTCGTCCGTCCAACCACCGAGATTAATTGCTGGACCATGCAGTTTTGGAAGCTCGATAATCTGCCCATGTACGTACGATCCCAAACATGGGGTCAATAGGAAGATCAAGGATGCTACAATCCAACTCTTGTTACCGGCAGCCATCACAATCTTTCGAGTGTTGGTAATCTCGTTTTAAGCCAGTTTAGTCCATTGTAGTGCGGAATCAGAGGCTGTTCAATTGAAAGTGTTCAAAATTGAGCAAGCGCTTCGTGCCCCTTCAAAAAGCCATTAGTTAGAGATTGCGATCTTGTTTGGCAAAAAAAGAGTTCGTACGCAACGCAAGCGATTAGTCCTTTGCTTGCATTGTTTACAGTTAAGATTTTACGCATCTGCAGGCTCCTCCGAATCCAACCCAGCAAATGTTTCCGCCGACAGCTTTTTGTTCTGCGGAACAATCCTAATAGAACGATAGTGAGTTCGAGAGCCTTGCACGTCACTGGACAAATGGTCAAACTCGCTTATTCACATGTCGCAACCAACTCTACGAATTACCGGGATATTTGGTCGACTTCTAGACCTGGTCGGCGCTACATTCTTGGATCGATGTGGACGGGTAGCAACGATCTTGGCGGTGCTTTGGGCAACGATCGGACTGGTACTTCATCCTTCAAACTGGACGATTCCAGTGCGTAGGATGTTCATGCGTCAGTTGTTGTTTACATCCGTAGATTCCGTTCCAACTTCAATGCGATTTGCTGCGACCTTCGGAGTGTTGCTAATCGTTCAAGCGGCGATTTGGATTGATACGATGGGTATGTCCCCGGAAGTCATGGCACCCATGCTTTGGCGGTCGATTGTTCGCGAAATAGCTCCATTGCTCGCCTGTTTAGTGGTAATTGGGAGAAGTGGCGTAGCGATCGGAACCGAGTTAGCAACGATGAAGAGTGGTGGGGAAATCGAAGTAATGGATTCCCAGGGTATCGATCCAATGATTTATCTGGTGATGCCTCGCATTTTGTCTTTTGTATTCAGCGTGTTCTGCCTGGCAATTATTATTGCGGTAACCATGGTGATTACCGGATTTATGGTCGGGTGGTTAATGGATGTGATCAACACGCCTTGGCATGAATTTTTCGCGGATGTCTCGCGGAACATGAATTTCGAGGACTTCGTATTCTTTGCATCGAAAACGCTCATCGCAGGCGGTTTTGCTGGCGCAATCTGCTGCATCGAAGGGATCAGTGTGCGCGGTGCCATTACCGAAGTACCACTCGTCTCCAGTCGCGTGGGCATCCGAGCGCTGACTGCGGTGTTTGTTGTTTCTGCGTTGCTCTCGATTGTGTTTTACGGCAAGCTGCTTGTGTTCAAAATTGGGTAATCACTGTGAGCGCCAACGAGCAAGCTGTAACCAACAAAAGGAAACCAGTCCTTGAACTGAGTGATGTGACTTCAGCGATTGGCGAAGCGAAGTCGATTCGATTGAGCAATTTTACTGGGCAGTTATTTGAGGGAGATGTTGTGCAAGTGAGACTCGGAGCGCACCATGATCCTCGAGATCTTCTGTCACTTGTCTTAGGCTTAGGCACTCCGTTAGCTGGAAGAATCCAATTTGCCGGAAAGGATTGGCTTGGCAGAAACTATCGCCAGCACTATCAAATGCGAAGTCAAATTGGCCGAATCTTCGCGAGTGCAGCGTGGGTTCAAAGCTTGACGGTGGGTGAAAATATTCGACTGGCGCAGCTTCATCATGGTGTGGGAGCTTCTATCATCACCGATCGCATCACCTATTGGACAGAACGACTCTCGGGACGTCATTTATCAACTGTTCGTCGCTCATTCGCACATCGGCCAACGTTTGTCGACGATCCGATTCTCCAAATCTGCCAGTGGATCCGCGCAGTTTGCAATCAGCCCAAGTTGCTGTTATTCGATCGACCCTTCCGATTCATCACGCAAGACCTCCATCTCGCCTTTGTTTCCGTAATCGATGAACTTGCGAACAAAGGTGCCAGCGTGCTCTGGTTTTCGAGTGGACATGAAGAGTTCCATCTGCAGATTGAAAGCCGATTGGTTCAGTGGAGTGTACCGGGCGATGTACTTCAAGCTTGCGAGGTACCGCTGAATCATGAATGAACCTTATCGCCTTCGCTATACAAACCAACTCGTTGGCGGGTTCTTGTTGGTATTGTTTACATCAACTATCGCGCTCGGAATTGCGGTAACGCGTGTCAGTCGTATTTTGGTTAAACCGGACCGCTTCTTTGTGAACGTGAATGAAGACGAATCAACGGCATTGCAAGTCGGCACAGAAGTCGTGCAACTTGGGAAACGCATCGGGCAAGTTGAAGCGCTGGAATACGCGGACACTGACGGCCTGATTAAGATCACTTTGGCCATTGATCCTGATTACAGCAAGCAAATCACAACCGGCACCGAACTGTCGCTTGAACGCAAGTTCGGACTAGGCGCGGCCTTTATAAAAGTACGTAGAACGGCCGCACACAATCAGGATGCAGCACCACTTGCACCGGGTAGCGCTCTACTGAACTTCCAGGGTGAGGTCGATCGGGTTAAAAGAATGTCTGACGATTTCGACGAAGTCACCGAGTCAGTCCAAAAAGTTCAACAAGATCTATCTCCAGCCCTGAACAACATTGACCTTGCCGCAAATCAAGTGAAGGGTTCGTTTAGGAATTCCGTTGAACCTGCCTTCGACCAAGCGAACAGGGCTTTTGTGTCGGTTGAACGCACAAGTGAATCATTTCAACTAAATGCTACAGAAACTCTTGCGGAATTGCGATCAACGACGATGAATTTGAATGCGAAGCTCAGCGAACTAATTCAGAAAGCAGAAGCCTCCGCCGACGCGGCTACAAGCGCCTCGGATTCAGTCGCCAAGACTACTTCAAACATCAATCTGAAGACAGATAAACTGAAGGATGAAATCAGCGAGACCCTGAAGGTCATTCGCGATTCATTGGCCTCGATAGACCGTCTAACTAATGAAACGCGTGAACTTGTTCATGTGTTGCAAGGCGAGGCAGAGGATCTTCCAGGCACAACTGAACAAGTTCGCAATTCAGTTGAAGACACGGATCGATTAGTTAAGGAGATCAGGAGTCACTGGCTGCTGCGAGGTGTTCGTCAGAGTGCCGGAGCCACAGAACAAATATCTCCCTCTTCCGTTCGAACGCAGGCGGCGCCACGATGAGAAAAGGAGCGTTGGCGATCATCGATTTCTGGGCAGAATTCGTGGGAATAACCCTGTTCGCAATTTGCTTGATTGGATGTTCATCCAATTCGAAGCAAATAAGGGAGACAGACGACAAAATCGTTCGCTTTGTGGATGCTGGTCGCCTCGCACTTGATGAAGGTAATACGCATAATGCGGCCCAGGAATTCCATTCTGCATTGCTACGCGCATGGGCCATAGATGATCCTTACGAATCTGGAACAGCCGCTTACAATTATGCAAATTGCTTAGTTAACTTGGAAAAGTTTGCCGAGGCATCGGATTGGTTGGTAGATTCTCGAGTTGAATTGTGCCGCGCTCGGGTATCCACTGGTAATACCTGGCTGCTTTCCGCTGAGATAGCTAGAACTGCTGAGCGATTCGACGACGCCGAGCGATTTATTTGTTATGCCACCGCAGCAGAATGTCCGTGCGAGTTTGATGAAATCTATCGGCTTAACGGCCCCGAGGCGGTCTTTTGCGACGAGGGATGCAAGGCGAAGTTCATTTCCCAAATCCCAGGTTTGCGCAAGCTTGTTCAGAACAGACGAAAGCTGGAGGATTGTCGCCAAGGCTACGTTGCGCAAATTGAATTGGCTCGGGCGCGGTTAGCTGCCACTCAATATGACTGTGTGGAAGCAAAACGGCATCTCCGAGAAGCAACTCAACTGAGTGCGGAAATTTGCGATCTGGCACTGCAAGCCGATCGACACGACGTCGCAGCGATGATTTTCGACCTTGAGTCGAATTTTATTCAGGCTGGCGCTCATCGCGATCGCGAAGTCGAATTGCTGCGCATCGGTCGGCAGTACGGGGCGATCCCTAAGGTACTAGATGCAGCCGCCGAATCGTACTTACGTGCTGGCCGTTTAGAACTCGCAATTGATCGGACGATTCGAAGTGCACGAATATGGCTTGCGCGTGGCGAACTCGACTATGCATGGCGCAGTGTCACCGACGCAAGTAAGATCGCGGAAGTTTGCGACTGTGAAGCGTGTGAAATTCGATTGGCGTTAACAGCCAAATTCATTGAAGTATCGCTTTCACGCAGAGTCAAATCATCACCTACGTCGGATCATTGAATGTTCCGTATAGGAAAATGTGCAAACTCGACAACCGATGTGGTGCCTAAGTTCTATAAGGCAAACGGACAATAAATCGCTGAAAATAGCGACATGCTGAGGCTCAAGTTGGTGGAGAGCCAATGCGTTTTTGGTCGATGGACTCGGCGCTGGGCACCTTAACCTCCCAGACCATACCAAGCAGCTTCAGCAGTTTGATAACCGACCAAGTGGGATCGTATTCCCACCAGAAATGTCCTACCCTGGCACTCGAGGGAAATGCATGGTGGTTATTGTGCCAACCATCGCCAAGGAAAAGGATTGCAATTAGCCAATGGTTGGTACTTTTATCGTTGCTTTGAAAGGTCCTGTATCCGAAGCGGTGACAGACTGTAACGATGCCCCACCACAGCGCGTGCTGATCACAAAAAATGCGGACCAGTCCGCCCCAAATTAAACCAGTCCAAGCCCCGTAGATACTTTGCGATAGTACTCCACCTGCTACAGCGGGTATCGCAAGACCAAGGAGTACCCAAATTACATAGTGGCGATCGAGGCATAGCAGCGAGCGATCACCGAGCAGATCCTTGGTGAAGTGGGTTGCATAAGCCGCCGTACATTTCGGTTCAAACATCCATCCGATATGGGAGTGCCAACCACCGCGGATCGTTCCCAGAAATCCCTCTCCATGCAAATTGGGAGAATGAGGATCGCCATGATGGTCGCTGTATTGGTGATGACGCCGATGGATGGCACACCACCAAATCGGCTGCCCGTGCGCAGCCATACACCCTGAAATTATGAAGAATTTACGCAGCCAATTAGAAGTCTTGAGAGAGCGATGAGTCAAATAGCGATGAAAGCCAAGTTCGATTCCCAAGACGGCCCAAAGATACATTACAAGGAAAAGCCCAAGATCTAACCAAGTCCAGGTGCGATTCCAAATCTGAACCCCTGCAACAAGTACTCCGACAATCGGCAAAACCAAAGTCAAAATTGCGATCAATTGGTAGGACCACCCGTCAGACGCTTGTTGCAGCACGGCTAATGATGCAAATTCCTCGACATCCGCATCGATGTCCTTGTGTTCATCTTCACTAGACCGCTGTTTCATAAATTCGATCCAACTGTGTAGTTCTCATTCTCGGTCCTGAGAGTTTAGCTGAATTTGATCGCAGTTCAAAACGGTGTCGGATGCTATTTTGCGGCTAGAGCATGCAAGATGCAAAGCATTACGAAGAATTACTAAAACTTCCAACACAACAGTAGGCTGTAGAGCTACCATATTGAGGTAAGCTAGTGCATCGTCCCAAACATGTTTCAAACTGGTTGGTTTAGCACGCTTTCATTGGCATCTATAAGTCTACTAATCCTAAGCAGATGAGCGTCGATGTTTGGATCCGCTACAACTATCTCGGAATTATTAGTCCAGCTAGCGGACGCAGATCCGACCCTGCCGCTGTACCGGTTTTTGAACGATGGAGAGTTAGAAAGTGAGCTGATAACGCCTGCAGAGCTTCATCAATCGGCGTTATCGATTGCGCAGCGATTGCGAGAGCATTGCAAAAAGGGCGATCGAGTGCTCTTGCTAGCTGCGCCTGGTCTAGACTTTATTCGAGGCTTTTTCGGCATTCAATATGCAGGTTTGATTGCAACCACCTCTTATCCACCGCACCCGCGGCGTATCGATCGGACGCTTAAACGCATGCAGGGAATCGTTAGTTCCTGTCAACCGACAGTGGCGTTGGCGACAACTTCATTAATGGGCTTCGCAGACCAATTGGGCCTGCCCTCGATTGATTTAAATATCGCCGAAGCCTGTGGCGGCGCGGGCCAGTCGCCTGTTCAAGTGGATAGTGACTCGCCAACATTCTTGCAGTTCACTTCGGGTTCAACCCGTGAGCCTCGCGGTGTCATTCTCACGCATCGCAACGTACTTGAGAATCTTCGCTTTATTGGGGAACGCTTTGGCCACACTCGCGAAAGCGTCGGAGTGATATGGCTGCCACCTTACCATGACATGGGGCTCGTCGGCGGAATTCTAGAACCGTTGTATGCAGGGTTTCCAGTCGTACTTTTAAATCCACTACACGTTCTTCAAAGGCCGATGCGTTGGCTGGCTGCAATCACTCGGTACCGCGGTACCACAAGCGGTGGACCAAACTTTGCATTTGATCACTGTACGGATCTCATTACTGATTCGCAGAAATCGCAGCTCGATCTAAGTTCGTGGCAAGTTGCATTTTGTGGCGCGGAACCGGTTCGAGCTGTCACTTGGCGGCGGTTCTCAGAAGCCTTTTCCCAATGCGGCTTTAGAAAGCAGGCTTTTTTCCCGTGTTATGGGCTTGCAGAAGCGACACTGATGGTTACCGGCGGTCAGCACTTAACCGCGCCAGAAACTCGTATAGTGGAATCAATGACGGCAAACGGAAGATTGATTTCGACGGAATACATAAGCTGCGGTAAGCCTGATGCGAATCACCAGTTGCGCATAGTACATCTAGAATCAAGCGAATCACTACCGGAGGGTGTGGTTGGAGAGATATGGGTGACGGGCGCGTCTGTCTCGCCTGGTTACTGGAACGACGAGCCTTGGGCAAATGCGACGTTTACGGGCCCAACGAAGGACGGTCTTCGTTGGCTTCGCACCGGTGATTTGGGGTTTGTTCAGGAGGGTTCGTTGTTTGTGACTGGGCGCTGCAAGGAGCTAGTTATTATCGCGGGACGGAATCTTTATCCTCAAGACTTGGAAGCCGCGATTGAAGAGTGTCATCCACGTTTGCAGCCCAATGGCACATGCGTCTTCTCCCACACCAGTGACTCGCAAGAACACTTGATTGTGGTCGCAGAAATGCGTCCTGGCATTCGTCGTTTGGCAGCGGAAGTAAACTCAGAGATTGCGACTGCGATTCGCCGAAAGTTGAGTACCGAATTCGATGTTCATTTCAAAGAGTTATGGTTGGTTAAGACCGGATCTTTGCCACGTACCTTGAGTGGAAAAAAACGACGCGGTCAGACCCTTTCATTGTTCGAAACGAATTTCTTTCAACATGAAGATGTGGCCCTTGGCGACTTTGAGGTGAAATCACCAGCTCGCGGGATTCATCAGGCGAGTTATGCTGCAAAGCGATTGCAACAACGCTTGGCTTTAGTCATGGTGTTTGTGCCTATTTTGGGACTTGTAGCGGCAATCGTAGTTTCGTGGGGGCAAGGGATCCAAACTGTTGATCTGGCTTGGCTGATTGGGATGTATCTTGCAACAGTCATTGGCGTCGAAGTAGGATTTCATCGGCATTTTTCGCATCGTTCTTTTCAAGCATCGCCGTGGGTTCGATCGGCGCTATGTATCCTGGGTTCGATGGCCGCGCAGGGTCCACTAGTTTTTTGGGTTGCAACCCATCGACGACATCATGCCTTCAGTGACCAGCCAGACGATCCACATTCGCCCGTTCCAACAAGTGCCAGGTTGGTGGATAAAGTACGCGGTTTGTTTCATTCACATCTGGGTTGGCTGTTTCGAAGTGAACTGACAAATCCGATGCAGTACGGGCCGGACATACTTCGCGATCCATTAACCTTTAAACTAAATCAATACTATCCATTATGGGTTATCGTAGGGCTGGCTCTCCCTGCACTTGGCAGTTTTTATGTTACTGGCACTTGGATTGGAATGTTGCGAGGATTTCTTTGGGGCGGCTTGGTACGTGTGCTCTTAGTCCATCATGCTACCTGGAGTGTGAACTCGATCTGTCACTCGTACGGCAGACGCGATTATGAGACTCGCGATGAAAGTAGGAACAACGCGTGGTTGGTTTTAAGTTCAATGGGAGGATCGTGGCATAATAACCATCATGCGTTCCCAAATTCCGCATACACTGGTATCCGCCGTTGGCAAATTGATCCGTCGGGATGGATTATCCGCTTGTTGGCGAGAACTGGGTTAGCGTGGGAGGTGAAAACGCCCATCCTGCAGGACAAATCGCGAATAGCTGTTAGCCCGATTACGACGGACCCTGGCATTTAAGTTGAAGACAAGTGTTGAAAGATGCAAGAATCCATCCAAACACCCAAACATATAGTGCAACTCGCGGCTGGGGCAAAACATCGGCAGCAGTTGGTCGCAACGATGGTCGTTGCTCCACCTTTCGCAGGCACCTTGTTGGCTGTAGGACTGGCGCTTCGAAACGGCGTTGGCATGGTTGAGGTCGTGACGTTCGGGTCGATGTACTTGTTTTGTATGCTCGGTATTACGATCGGATTCCATCGTTTTTTCGCGCACAAGTCCTTCGAAACTTCGCGGCCCTTCTCTTTGTTTTTAGCGGCGGTGGGTTCGATGGCAGCACAAGGACCACTCCTTTTCTGGGTTGCGACCCACCGCAGTCATCATGCGTATAGCGATCGCGTTGGGGATCCACATTCTCCGAACTTGCACGGCAATGGTTTTTCGGGGCTGTTACATGGGTGGTGGCACGCGCACATCGGTTGGATGTTTTCGGGCAACATTGCCGATTGGAGTCACTTCGCACGTGACCTGATGCGCGATCGCGGTTTGTTTCGAATCAACCAACAATACTTCTACTGGGTGCTACTGGGACTGGTGATTCCGGCAGTTCTGGGAGGGTTGATTGGACAGAGTTGGATAGGAGCGTTCTTAGGCTTTCTTTGGGGTGGGTTGGTTCGCATTTGCTTAGTCAATCAAGCCAGTTGGTGCGTTGGGTCGGTATGTCACATGTTCGGATCTCGGCCATTTTCAACCGGAGACCACAGCGCGAACAATCATCTGGTCGCCGTGCTCGCATTTGGCGAAGGGTTACAAAATAACCATCACGCCTTTCCGAGTTCCTATGCGCATCGAGTGCGCTGGTGGGAACCCGACTTAAGCGCCACCGTTTTGCTCATTTTACGCTCGATAGGGCTGGTGTGGGATTTGAAATTTCCATCGGAACGCATAGTGCAAGAGTCGCGAGTTCAAAAAGCTGATCGTTTGACATGACTCCGCAAATTCGGCCAGCGCCCCCGCGTCCAAATAGTAGTCGCTCAAGCGATGCCAAGCAATCGTTAGCGCTGGTCTTAGGCGCAACCGGCGGGCTGGGACAAGCATATTGCCACGCACTCGCACGACGCAATTTGGATTTGATTCTATCTGGACGCAATACACTTATGCTGGAAAAGCTAAGAACTGAGCTGGTCGCTGAATATGATGTGAACGTGACAACTCATGTTGCCGACTTAAGTGTCGAAACGGATTTGCAGGGGGTCTTGCACTTGATTCAAAACAACGAAAAACTTGATTGGCTGATTAACGCTGCTGGATTGGCACAGTGGGGGCAGTTCCGAGAATTGCCGTCGGATAACGAGCAAGCAATGTTTCAAATTAACCTACTCACTCCCCTCCGCCTTGTCCGCGCAGCGATCGAAGCATTTGATTCTCGGGGCGGAGGTAAGGTGGTTCACATCGCATCCGCGGCCGCTTTTTTCACGGTTCCGTTTCTTTCGGGCTACTGTGCATCCAAGACCGCCATCGTGCAGTGGCTTCGATCGATTCGGCATGAGTTTGGAGGAAAGAAAATCTACCTGCAAGCGCTGTGTCCAGGCTTCGTAAAAACAGATATGTTTGCAAAAGCAGGCGCAAGCGCTGATAAGCTGCCGCGTTGGATCTGGATGAGCCCGGAACGTGTCGTGAGAGAATCGTTGCGATCACTGGATTGCGGTCGAACGGTATGTGTCCCCGGACGACGCTACCGGATAATGATTTTTGGAATGAAGTGGGTTCCGTCAGCAATCAGTGTTCGGGTGGCAGCCTGGATGTTCGGTGACTTCGCAAAATATCGCATCCCACTAAGTTAGACTCGATGATTTTTCTAAAAGTTATCCCAAGTGCCTACCGGTCCGTTTTCTACGGAGTTTTTTTTCTGATTGCGCTGCACGGAATCGTATGGTTGAACTTGCACTGGGACATTTATTTTCCCTGGATGCACCTTGAGGTTGGCTGGTTGCGTTGGCTCGGTTGGGCAATTACAGCCACCGCATTTGTGCTCTACACCATGACTGCGACACTTCTATGCTCGAAAGGCGATGGACCATTTGCAGAGTTTGATCCGCCTACCAAGCTGGTGATTACGGGTCCTTACCAATACGTTCGCAATCCAATTTCGGCGTGCGTTCTAATGTTGATTTTTGGGGAGGCGATCGCGTTTTCGAGCACTGGAGTTTTGATGATGGTATTTGTATCTTCCGTTATTGCGCAAGCACAAGCTGTGGCACTCGAAGAACCGCTCTTGCTCAATCGGTTTGGCGCTCAATACGCTGAATATAAACGAAATGTGCCGCGCTGGTTTCCACGGATGAACTCATGACGCTAACAGCAAACGATCAGCCGCGACGGATCTTGCTTGCGTCAGTAGGCTCGTATGGGGACGTCTTTCCGTTTCTCGCACTGGGAGAGAAATTGCAAGCTCGCGGACATGATGTAACCATTCTCACCAGCGGTTACTTTACCAACCTGGTGGAAAAATCTGGATTGAAGGTCGCTCCTGTTGGAACATCTGATCAATACAGATCATACGTTTCGAACCCCGATTTGTTACATCCCTATCGTGGACTGATGTTGACTCGGCGGATGCTGCTTTCCATTATCGAGCCGATTTACGAGTATTTGCGTGACGAGTGGCAAGTTGATGGTTCTTTAGTTGCGTCCAGTCCCTATTGTATGGCGGCCCGCATTGCGGAAGAAAAGCTGCATATACCTTTAGTTACCATCTGTCCTGCGCCGATTGCAATGGGCAGCAAAGTGGATCCTCCCACAGTGTCGTCTATTCTTTCGCCCGATCGTATCCCGCGTTCGTTGTGGCCGCTCTTCGGACATAGTGTCAGCTGGATGACTGACAAAGTTCTTGGTACACAAGTGAATGCCTTTCGGAGAAAACTCGGCCTGAAAAAAATGCGTTCGCTCATGAGTTGGTGGCATGCATCCCGCGGAACTATCTCACTGTTCCCAGACTGGTTTGCGCCTGCGCGCACTGATTGGCCAACGCGACACGCTTACGCAGGATTTCCAGTTTGTATGCCTCAAAGCCTAACAGACGATGCAAATACGTCGCAAAATGAAACTTTAGAACAGTTCTTGTCACAGTCAAAACGACCATTGCTCTTCTATCCAGGTTCAAATGCAAGTCATCTCCGCCGATACTTCGAGGTATGTTCTAAAGTCTGTGAACAGTTGGGACGAAGGGGAATAGTAGTTGCGCCGGCCGCACTTGATCTCAATGGCCGACATGAACCACACATGCTCGTGTTACCGTTTGTTTCAATGGGGACAACGCTACCGCGCATAGAACTGGCAATCCATCACGGGGGGATTGGTACCGTCGCAGCTTGCCTAAGCGCAGGAGTTGCACAACTGATTCGGCCGATGTTTTCCGATCAGCCGGATAACGCTACGCGCATCGCTCGTCTCGGTGTAGGCTCATGCTTGTCAGATTCGCGTTTTAATGCGTCTCAGGTCGGACGCGAGATTGAACGTCTCATTCAAGATCCAACTGTACAGTCGCAGTGCATTTATTATCGCGATAGAATGAAGTCCGTGAACGGCTTAGCCAATGCGGCCCATTTGCTGGAGACTAATGCTTGTTAACATCAAACATCAAGAAGGTCGTACGCATCTTCAAATTGCCAGTTTAATTCCTTCCTACTCCTCGCCAGCAAGCCAAGGCAATGAACCACCAAGAGAAGTCACCAACACACAAATCGAGCTCACTTTTGGGAAGTTTGCTTTCGCTTATCTCGCCGCCTTCCAAGCGATGCAGTGTCACACCGCCGACGCAATCTGAGCTGAACGATTGGTTGGTAAGCAAAATTGCTGAAGCTACGGGGCTGCCTGTCAGCCAGATCAACATCGATACTACCTTTGCAGATTTTGGATTGGATTCTCGGACGGCGGTTTCAATGTCTACTGACCTTGAACGGCTTGTTGGCCGCGAGCTGCCACCGACTCTGATTTGGGATTATCCCACTATCAAAGAAGTGTCAAAGCACCTCACTGATCTTGCAAACGGCGAGAAGGCATGAGTGTGGGTGCCGCATGAAACGCATTGCTATTATCGGAATGAGCTGTCGGTTGCCCGGAGCGAACTCTCCAGAGGCGCTTTGGGAATTGGTGTCTCGTGGAGTAGATGCTGTAAAAGAAGTTCCTCCCTCACGCTGGCCATCAGCGGACTTCTATCACGAAGACCCTAAACGTGCAGGGAAAATGTATACCGCTCGTGGCGGATTCATTGAAAAGCTAGAGGATTTTGACGGAAATGCTTTTGGCATCTCTCCACGAGAAATTCTACACATGGATCCGCAACAGCGATTGATGCTCGAGTTAGCTTGGGAAGCGTTGGAAGATGCGGGTGTGCCACAGCAGTCTTTGGCCGGTTCAGCGACTGGTGTATTTTTTGGTTTTGGTGTGATGGAATACGCCTTGACCCAGTTGCGATACCCAGAACTAATCGATGCTTACACCAACACAGGTTACTTCCCATGCATCATAGCAAATCGAGTGTCCTATTATTTTGATTTGCGTGGTCCAAGTGTCTCGCTTGATACAGCTTGCAGTTCGTCGTTAGTGGCAGTGCATTTGGCATGTGAAAGCCTGCGTAATGGCGAATGTCAACTTGCAATGGCTGGCGGTGTAAGCCTCATGGTGGACCCGCTGACAACCGTCGCTTTCTGCAAACTCTCGGCGCTTTCACCCAATGGTCGATGCAAAACTTTCGATGCCGGGGCAGATGGATACGTTCGCGGTGAAGGCGGCGGTGTGGTGCTGCTCAAGCGGTTTGAAGATGCAATAGCTGATGGTGATCGGATATATGCGGTGATCATGGGCGAAGCCGTCAACCAAGATGGCAAGAGTAACGGTCTGACCGCTCCCAATCGATTGTCCCAGGAGGATGTACTGCGACAGGCATATCGCAATGCGCAGTATTCGCCAGCTGATGTTCAGTACATCGAAGCTCATGGAACCGGAACTTTCCTAGGCGACCCCATTGAGTTGACGGCATTAGGGAACATCATGCGGGAAGGGCGAGAGAAAGGTCGACCACTATTAGTAGGCTCGTTGAAGACGAATATCGGTCATCTTGAGGCCGCTGCGGGAATCGCTGGACTTATCAAACTGGCGAAGTGCGTCGAGCATCAGCAAATACCGCCACATCTTCATTTCGAAGTGCCTAACCCGCACATTCCGTTTGATTCGCTGCAATTGAAAGTTGCAACGGAGTTGCAGTCTTGGCCAGAACACAACGGCCCAGCGATCGCAGGAATTAGTGCATTCGGATTCGGCGGGACCAACGCGCATGTTGTACTTGGAGAGCATTTAGCAGAGGGTACTTCAGAGCGTGGGGAAATGGATGAACAAGCAGAAACAGCCGAGGGTGACCCCTCTTTGCTGCTGATCACGGCGCGTGATCCCAATGCGCTCAGTGAGCTTTGCAAGCGATACGCCGAGTTTCTAGCCAAAGACACCCAGGAATTGCGTTTTAGCGAAATAGCGAATTGCGCGGCGCATCGAAGATCGCATTTTCAATTCCGTGCGTCAATCGTTGCGAACAATTGCAAGTCAGCTAGCGAGGCACTTTCGATCTACAATACGAATGCGCTAACCCAGCGTGCGTCGATCAATCCCAAGATCGCTTTTTTGTTTACTGGTCAAGGCTCACAATATGTTGGAATGGGAAGACAACTTTATCAACGTGAAGCGATCTTTCGTAATGTGATCGACCGCTGCGACCAACAATTGCGTTCCCCGCTAAAATGCTCGCTTCGCGAGGTTATGTTTGAAGATGAGTCGGCTACGCCGCAGCTAAATCAATCTGCGCTGACGCAGCCAGCGATCTTTGCGATTCAATGGGGGCTAGTGGAACTTTGGAAGGCTTGGGGCGTGCGTCCAAATCTAGTTCTTGGCCACAGCATCGGAGAACTCGCAGGCGCCTGCACTGCAGGCCTGTTGTCCTGGAATTCTGGGCTGATTTTCGCTGCCAAACGTGGTGCGTTGATGCAGTCTTTAGGCGAACCTGGGAAAATGTTGGCCATCCTCGATTCTCGCTCAGCGACATGCGATTTCCTCGATCGACATGCTTTGCAACTTTGCATCAGTGCATCCAATGGTCCTAAGAATACGGTCCTGTCCGGGTCCAGCTTCGAGATAGAGCGAGCTTTTAGCATTTCCAAAGTGGAACGTCTGGCCGCAATTCAACTAAACGTTTCACATGCGTTTCATTCTAAAGTGATAGAGCCCATACTCGACGGCTTGCTGCACGAGGCATCAAACTTGGAATTTACTGAGTCAACCGTTCCGTTCATTTCGAACTTGACGGGAGAATTGGTGAACGCAGGATCACAACTGTCGCCAAGTTATTTAAAGGCCCATGCGCGATCGGAAGTGCGTTTCATGCAATCGATTGAATCACTTATCGATTGGCGTCCTGATTTATGTATTGAAATAGGTGCGGATTCGACGTTAATCGCGATGCTCAAGAAATGTGCGGGTGGCGCGGAGTTGACGTGTAGACCAAGTCTGAAAGGCGGACAGGATGCGATGCAATCGATGTTGGATGCCCTAGGTGCGGCGTTTGCAGCGGGCGCATCCATTAATTGCGAGCAAGTTTATGGTTTGAAAAGACGAGTGGTTAAGCTCCCCACATATCCATTCCAGAGAAAGCGTTATTGGGAATCGCTGCCGATTGGTGGAGCAACTTCGGCTGTTCCCGTAGAATCTTCACCAGCTCAACCCTTGGAAAACAATCCACAGCATTCGCTATTGGGCAGTCGCGCCGATTCGGCGATTAAAATGTTCCGTAGCACTGTCGACGCGAACCACCCGACTTGGTTGGCGGAACACGTTATAGCAGGTTCGACACTGTTTCCAGGCAGTGCGTCGATTGAAATCGCAATTTGCGCTGCCGCGTCAGATCGCGATTATTCAAATCGCGATCCAATTGAACTCAGTGACATTCGGTTTTTGCAACCAGTCATTCTAAGTGCGACAAGTGCAAGCCACTTTGAGTGTTCCGTACAGCAGGGCGTTGTAACCATCGCATCGAGAGAATCCGCGGTACTCGGCGCAACGCAGAATCCCGAGATGAAATGGAGGAATGTGGCTTCCGCGAAGTTCAATGCGCAAGAAGCGTCGAAGTGTGCCGTTGATCCCGTGGAAATCAATTCGTGCCTTAGTGCTTGTGATCGAAGTGTTTTGTCCCAATCACTTTACGATTCGCTGGCGAAAGTCGGGCTTCGATACGGAGCTGCCTTTCGACGCGTTGCAAAGGTCTGGTTTTCACCAAAAGTGGTGTGGGGCGAAATTCGATTTGAAGAGGTTGATCGAGATTCCAATTTCCATTTTTCGCCGATGGTCTTAGACGCTTGTTTTCACGTTGTCGCGGCGGCAATTAGTGCCAACGTCGACGAGCTACGCTCGTGCCACGTTCCGGTTGCTATTGAGAGAGTTTGGCTGAGTCGCATCGTCGCTGACCGCGTCTACGTGCGAGTTCAAAACGTTAGTTGGGAAACTGAATCTCGAAGCTTTGTCGCCGACTTTGACATTTTCCTTCCTGATGGCCAGTGTATAGGTTCCATTTCTAAAAGTCGTTTCGCAAAATACGACGTGCGCGAACCAATGTCTATCTCTGAGCAGAACATTGCAATTTGGAAGCCAATGTGGAAGCCAGTTGAAATCGTTCGTTGCGAACAGAGCGGATTTGGCGACCATGTCACGTTTGTAGGCAACGATCGCGATCTGGCCGATTCGATTCGTAAGAAACTTGCCGTCGCTGAAAGCGAGTGGACGTTTGAGAGTTTGGCAAACTATAGAGAGTCAAACTCTGACTTGAAAAGCAAGGTCGCAACGACTGAGGGTCAGAAACGAACGGTTTTAATATCCATCGAAGGAGAGACGCAGGTTAACGACCCAAAGGCAGTTTGGGAGAACGTTCTAGTGCAATGCAAGTCATTGCAAGAGTGGTTGGTAACAAACGCTCGTGAAAAAGAAATCCGGCAGGTAGTGCTACTGACTCAGGGTGCGACTTCCATTGGAGAGAATGACAATCCAACCTCTTTATCGAGTTGCTGCGTTGCGGGTTGGTTTAGAAGCGTTCGATTGGAAATGCCCCAATGGCGATGGGAGCATATCGATTTGGATCTCCGTCAACCCAAAAGTGAGCAAGTGTCGCTGGTCGCTCAGTGGCTGCACTCAACGACCGACAACTTTGACGTTTCCTTCTGCGATGGCGTTGGTTATGTCCGCACAGTCGAAAAAGTTGAAAACCAGTCGCCGTTGGCAGAAGCTACGGATGAACATGCGATAGATCACTCGCTTAGTTTTATTAAGCAGGGTTCCCTGGATTATCTACAATATGTACCAAGCAGCCGGCGGCTGCCGGGACCTGACGAAGTTGAAATTCAGGTGCGCAGCACAGGACTGAACTTTCGCGATGTCTTGAATGTGCTGGGTTTATACCCTGGGGATGCAGGACCATTAGGTGGCGAATGTGCCGGTTTCGTTTCTGCGGTTGGTGATAATGTTAATCATCTGCACGTTGGCGATCCTGTCGTAGCGATCTCGGCAGGCAGTTTCTCCAGCTACACCGTGGCACAGGCTTCTTTGGTAGCGCGCAAACCGCCGCATTTGACCTTTGCCGAGGCGTCGTGCGTGCCGATAGCCAGCCTCACGGCTTCAATTGCGCTTAAGCATTTCGGTGACATCAAGTCTAACGATCGTGTACTGATTCATTCTGCCGCTGGCGGTGTCGGTTTAGCTGCAGTTCATATCGCTCGGCGTGTGGGTGCCGAGGTGTACGCAACGGCTGGGAGCAATCAAAAACGAGAACTACTGCGCTCACTTGGTGTAAAACACGTCGCAGACTCTCGATCCACTGAGTTTGATCAAGACATCGCGCTGGCGCTGAATGACCAGCGTCTCGACATCGTGTTGAATTCGTTGTCGGCCGAGTTTATTCCCCGAAGCTTGAATTTGTTGAAGCCCGGCGGAAACTTCATAGAGATCGGAAAGATTGGAACTTGGTCTGCTTTGGAAGTCGCAGCCAAGTTCCCGACTGTGCGTTATTCGCAATTCGATCTCGCAGAGTGGGCGAAGGTAGACCCCGTTCAACTGGGGCAGATGTTGCGAGAAGAATTAGCAACCTATCAAATTTCAAGTTATCGTCCTCGCATCACGACTTTCGCGAGAGGTCGAGCAGCGGACGCGTTTCGATACATGTCACAGGCCAAGCAAATTGGCAAAATCGCAGTTGTGCAACCTTCCAACCCTCCCGTGCCGAGTGAGTGGTTATTTTCGCCGGACGCAACCTATCTTGTCACCGGCGCATTGGGTGCCATAGGACGCAAGCTTATCGATTGGATGGTGAAAAACGGTGCGCGCCATGTCGAGTTCCTGATACGTCGTCCACTGCGAGGCGATGAGCAAACGCTTGTGGAAGGCTGGAGGCGACAGCAAATACAGGTCAACTGCCATGTTGTCGATGCAACCGACCTAGACGCGGTTTGCGACTTAGTTGCGAAAATAGGCCACTCGTCAAAGCCCTTACGCGGGGTCTTTCATTTGGCAGGAGAGTTGCGAGATTGCGCTGCCGTGGAATCACCCTGGCAAGATTATGAAGCTGTGCTGAACAGCAAAAGTTTGATTGCATGGAATCTGCATCAGGCACTTCGCGAGAATGATCTTCAGTATTTTGTACTCTTTTCGTCAATTGCAGCGTTGTTAGGTTCACCCGGGCAATCGAATTACTCAGCGGCGAACGCATTTCTCGATGGTCTAGCTTTACTACGCCAGCATGAAGGCCTGCCAGCATTGAGCATTCAATGGGGACCGTGGGCCGGAAAAGGGATGGCAGAGAAATTCCTTAGTCGTGGCATTCAGCTAGGGTTAGGTGCGCTCGAAGCCAATAACGCCTGGATCATTCTAGAGGATCTTCTTCGTAGCGGTGCAGTCCATGCGAGCGTCGCCGAAATTGATGCGCAGAAACTGATTCGGACGATGGGGCCGCAATTTTCGTCGAGTTTATTAAAGTCAATGCAATTACAAAATGACGTTCCGAACCATAAAGGTTTGGTCACTACTTTCGATCAATGGGCGGCTCGAATTCGGAATGCTTCAAAGGCAACGCGTCAAGAAGTGATCGTCGAGTTCCTCTCGACGACTGCTCGCGATATTCTTGGTTTGCCGTCGACAACTCGGCTGGATATTCGTCAACCTTTGCGCGAGCTTGGGCTGGATTCGTTAATGGCCGTAGAGATGAAGAACGTGCTTTCGGCCGTCTTTCAAGTATCAATGGAAACAACGGTGCTGTTTGATTATCCCACGATTGAAGCGCTTGCGAGGCTACTCAACGAGCGTGCGGAAGTACAAAACCCGATCATTGAAAATACTGGTACGATGACTGATGAGGCGGAGTCCGAATTCGCTATTGAAGACATCGCTGTACGGCTTGCCAAAGTACTCGCATCCATGCGACATAAAGATAAACTTTCATCATGAGCAACACAGAATTCCGCGAATTGCTCGCAACTGCATTGGAAGAGATTGAACGTCTTCGAAAACAGCGCGATGAATTGCTCGAAGGGCGTAATGAACCGATTGCAGTCATCGGGATGGCCTGTCGATTTCCTGGCGCCTCGAATCCCGATGAGCTCTGGAGTGTTGCGCACAAAGCGGTGGATTGTATTGGTCGAGTTCCGATCGACCGCTGGAATGCAGAAGCATACTTCGATCCTTCGTTGCACGCATCGGGCAAAGTTGTGACGATGGAAGGAGGCTTTTTGCCGGACGTTCGCGGATTTGATGCTGCTTTCTTCGGCATCTCGCCTCGCGAAGCACGCAGTGTGGATCCACAGCATCGTCTTCTTTTGGAAGTCACTTGGGAAGCGATCGAACGTGCGGCGATTGCGTCGAATTCTTTGTATGGAACAGACGTTGGTGTGTATCTGGGGCTTTCGAATCTCGAGTACCAAAATTTGATTCGCGATATGGGCGATCCGACGTTGATCGACAGTTACTTTGGAACTGGAAATGCGGCAAGCATCGCAGCGGGACGTATCGCTTATACGTTCGGATTTAAAGGGCCCGCGATGACGATCGATACCGCTTGCTCCTCGTCGTTAGTCGCTATTCACCAAGCGATCGCTAGCCTGCGGCGCGAGGAGTGCGGATTGGCAATTTCGGGCGGGATCAACCTGATGCTTACGCCGGAGACGTTTATTCACTTCTCAAATGCCCGCATGCTGGCTCCTGATGGTCGATGTAAACCTTTTTCATCGCAAGCGAATGGGTATGGTCGCGGCGAGGGATGCGGAGTTGTCGTGCTCAAACTACTCCGCAATGCGATAGCTCATGGGGATCCAATCGATGCGATTATCCTAGGTAGCGCTTGCAATCATGATGGTCGGAGCGCAGGTCTTACGGCACCAAATGGCCCTTCCCAAGAAGCAGTGATTTCGTCGGCGCTCAAAGATGCAAAATTACAACCCGGTGATATCCAATTCGTCGAGGCGCATGGGACGGGAACTCCGCTCGGAGATCCGATTGAAGCAGGCGCACTTGCGCGAGTTTACAGTGCGGGTCGAGCATCCACCAAACCACTATTCGTATCGACAATTAAAGCCAATATCGGCCATACCGAAGGCGCTGCGGGCGTCGCAGGCCTAATCCACGCTTGTATGTGCCTCAAGCATCGACAAATCCCGCGACTATTGCATTTTAAAGAGCGTAGTTCGCACATCGAGCAGCCGTCGCTTCACTTTACAATCACAGGCGAAGACTTGCGATCGAATGCGTACCCGCTTCGGGCAGGCGTGAGTTCATTTGGTTTTAGCGGTACGAACTCGCACGTTATTTTACAGCAAGCACCGGTATTCGTAACTTCGGAAGAGTATCATCATCAAGATAATGTTTCGTCGCCGAGCGAGCTCATGTTTGTCCTATCAGCCAAGACTGAGATCGCACTTCGACATCAGGCTATTCGATTTCAACTTTGGTTGGAATCGAATAGCGGCCTAAATCTTGCCGATATTTGCTGCACTCTACAAACTGGGCGTAATCACTTTGAGCATCGAATGGCCTTTTGCGCAAGCGATGTTCTGGATGCTGTCGAGTGTCTTAAAAAGTACTTGTCGGGCGAACCGCTTGAGGCAACGCGTATTCCATCGCTTGCACGCCAATTCATTTCTGGCGCCACGGTCGACTGGCCGGTCACGCGATCTCGGCGAATTACTCTGCCGACCTACGCATTTCAGCACGAGCCATTTTGGGTTCAAGGTTGCGAGATCGAGAATGCGAATTCCAAACCACTAACCGTTCCTCGCCTGCCCGCCAATTTTACATGTTCGCTGGATCCTGGTGCATGGCAAAGTTTAAGTGATCACCGCCTCTTTGGTGCTAGTGTGATGCCGGCGGTCACTTGGTTGGACATTGCGCACCGAGCTGCCGGTAGTCACTTTGGCGGTAACTTCTACTTGAAGAATGTGCGGTTTAATCGAATGATGGTCGTGGGAGGAGAAAGTTCGCCGGTATTCACGACACGCTTCTTCGACTCTCCAACAGAAAACAGCTTCGGAATCTTTGTTCCGAGCAATGGGGCGACAGAATTTGACATCGACGACACATTTATTAATGGTCAAGTAATCAACGCTGCACCGAACGAATGGCGAGGCGGTGTGCTGGAAGCGAACAAGGCGCAGTGTTGTAATGATCTCGACCTTAGTGCGATATACAATCAACTCACTTCGATTGGTTTTGATTATGGGCCCGAGTTTCGTAAATTGAGCCGTTTGTCCGTCTGCGAGAAGTTTGCGATTGGACAACTTCAAACCGATTCCGAATCGACCGAGAAAGCTCCCTTATCCCAGTACGGATTATTTGACAGTGCAATGCATGTGGTGGCCGGTGCTGCGTGGCAATACGGATACGAGGCGAACGATGCTACGGCTTTTTTTCCGGTTGGGATTCAATCGGTGAAGATGTGGGATGACTGCGGCTTGCCAACTTGGAGTATGGCTGTGCTTCGCCCTTCATCTGACGATTATGCAATCGAAGCGGATGTATTTGTTTGGAACAATCGCGAACAGCCTATGATTCAATTGATCGGAGTTAAGTTCGATGGACTTGTTATACAAAAGCAAACGACAAACTTGCGGCCGACGGTTACATCATCGAAAACGAGCGATTCGAACGATCCATTGACTGCCGCAAAGTTATTGGCCATGCCCGACGCGGAGCGAATCACGGTGCTGCAGAATCATCTGCGCGAACAGCTCGCCCGAGAACTGGATATGCCTACTGCCAGTCTTTTGCTTGATCAACCGCTGTCTGAATATGGGCTCGATTCCCTGATCGTATTTCGAATGGGGATTCAGTTAGAATCTGAATTCGGATTCTCGCTCAACTCGCTGGCGATGATCCAAGGGCAGAGTCTTGGAGCACTTTCCGAGTCGTTGCTTTGGCGACTGAACCACTTAACTTCTGATGAAAAAAAGGGAACGCAATCATCAGTGTCTACTTGAACGGCTGGGGTGTTTGCTTACCGAATGCGCCCGTTGCAAACGATGCCATTGAAAATGTTCTGGGCAAAGTGGGCGGTCGTTCGTCGAGGATGAAAGAGATCATCCTCGCCCGAAATGGAATTCGTACGCGGCACTATGCGATCGATCCGATTACTGGAAAACCGACGCACAACAACGCGCAATTAACTGCGTCTGCCATCAACCAATTGCTCGAAAACTCTGGATTGCCGAAGGCATCCATTGACCTGCTGGCCTGCGGCACATCTTCCCCAGATCAGTGGATACCCAATCACGCCGCGATGGTTCAGGGCGAATTGAAGCTACCACCTTGCGAAATCGTAAGCACTGCGGGCGTTTGCTGCGCCGGCATGACAGCACTCCGCTATGCGTGTAATGCTGTCGCAGCAATCTCTGAGATTAGTGCCGTCGTGACTGGATCTGAATTGGCGTCTGCTTCAATCAAAGCGGCTCATTTTCGCAATCAATTGGAGGCACGCGCTGATAACAATCCGTACCTAAGTTTCGAGAACGAATTCCTTCGCTGGATGCTTTCCGACGGCGCAGGAGCGGTTCTTGTGCAATCGAAACCGGCCTCCAGTGGGCTTTCACTTCAGGTGGATTGGATTGATCTGATATCCTACGCAGGTCAACTTGAAACTTGCATGTACGCGGGTGCGTTAAAACGATCCGATGGGACACTGGAAGGTTGGCGTGAGGCATCAGATCCAAACAGTTTGTTGCGGCTCGGTTACCTCAATCTCTCGCAAGACCCGCGCACACTTGAACATAACATTATTGCACATGCTTTCCGTTGGTCTCTTGAGAGAATTATCGCTAAGTACGGGGTGCCGGCAACGCAAATTGATTGGCTACTGCCACACCTTTCCAGCGAATTTTTTCGCCAGCCAATCGGTTCCGCAATGCGAGAGCTAAACTATGAAGTACCTCAAGAGCGATGGTTCACCAATTTAATGTCGAAAGGTAACACCGGTTCCGCGTCAATCTTCATCATGTTGGCTGAATTAGTCGCCTCTGGAAAGCTTCAGCCTGGGCAGAAAATAGTTTGTGTTGTACCTGAAAGTTCGCGATTTACTTTTTGCTATATGCATTTAACCGTACGCTAGGATCATAATGGCTGGTTTAGCCGAGACTAGTTGCTGCCAAGTGTACATTTTTGCAATTAAGCGGGCGTTTGGTCAAAAAACCTAAGAAAAATAAGGAAAAAGCAAGCTAGGGTGCATGGGGACGATCCATGGCTAAAGGAATCAGAATCCACTAACCGCCGTAAAATCTACCGAAAACCTCGCTTTTTCTCAAAGGGTACTCGCCAATTAGTTCGGCTTAATTCGGCACAATCCAGCCGTTCCAATGCATTTTGGATTCTCGATTTTGGATGGGGATTTTGCATTAAGTCTACTGTTACTCCGATCAGGTCGAAGGTAACCGAAGAAACGCTCGTTGCTCATTTATGTAGTCTGCCAGAAGCTTCATTTTTGGAAGCACTGAATCTTTGTCTTGGGTGTAGTTGTCGGAGTTAATGCCCGGCATAACGACGTGACCTAAGACGATTGGCTCGTCATGGTCATCATCTCGGTGGACATCCAGGTTGAGAGAATTAAGAAATGCGATTGGGATCCTTACGATTCCGTACTTGTCTCGTTTGGCTTCATTGGTCTTGGAAAGAACGTGGTTGTGGTCCGCGACGCAAGCTTGGCGGTAGAAGCTAATTCCTGTTGTGTCTGGGAATCTACCCGTAAGTTGAGGCTTAAATGCGTAAGGATTAATTCTCGGCGGATCTAGAGACATAAAGTTGTCTGTATGAACGCGTCGCAAAACCCATTCATCATCGGTAATCGGGGCTTCTTGGTCCTTCATACAAAGTAATCCCCGCAGCGCCGTACCAATTAGACAATCGGCGTAAAGGGACTGAACTCAGTCGACTCAGCTCGCTTGGCTCCGGGGCGAATCTTGCGAAACGTGCAGCGAAGATACCGGTCGATTTCCACCTCCGAGTACTCGACACATTCATCCCAGATGAAGATTACGTGACCTTCTTCGGTTGCAATGCACTGAGTGGGGGCAGGTTGCAAGTTAGCTCGCAGCATTTTGGCGACCAGAAACGCCATCGAAAGTACATCCTCGCTCAATGGCTCTGCACCTTCATCATTCCAGTCATGTTCGTATGAACGAATCTCACGAAGCTTGGCAAAGCAACGCTCCCATTGCTCACGGTCAAATGTATCCGAAAAATAAGCCGTACTTGTGGCGATGTGTCTTGGATTCGCCTTATACTGCTCGCGTCCCATTAATGCTGCTTGATTGGATTCAAGAACTGTGCTCATTGCTTCTGGTTCCACATTGTTTTGATTTTAGGATCGACCATGGCCAAAAATTCACGGACAGAAACTAAATGCCCTAGATCCAGACCTTCCCGAAGCGACGCAACTCCTTGGCCACCAATTGGACCTCTGGCGGTTAGATTCAACAGTAGAGATGGACGGGCAGATTCCGTTAAAAAGCCAACCTGAGCGTTGACATGCAATCGCCCTTTCTTCGGCTTAATCTCATAGCTCCATTCGGCAGCACGATGTTCAAGCGATAATTCGGACTGAGTCGTCGTGGAAAGTGTTCCAAACAAGCCAGGCAGAATGCGTTGCCAGTCGGCCGGACTTTGCCACAACTCATCTTGTGGGAAGGAATCGATATAGGTGATTTCCCATTGGTTGAGTTGTAATTCGCCTAGCTTGTGCTCCGCCACAAATGCTTCGAGGAATGCAAACCGCTTCTCGAACTCACCGATCAGAACTTTGTAGCTGGGATACTTGACCTCATCGCCACTCGTCCGCTTACGCCAGTTCAAAAGCAAGCGAGTGTCTTGCAGTTGAATCATTCGATCACGTTCGGCATTCTGAAGCGTGAAACGTCCAGGCTGAAACCCCGGTTGCAACTTAAACTGCAGGTTTCGAGCCATTCTCCATCGAGGAGCATCGAACAATTCGAACTTTGGGTCCAAAGGAGGTTCCTCGCCTGCGATTGGCCATTCTTCTCGACCCAATCGCTCCCAGTACAATCCAAAGTGCCCAGTAGTAAAGTTCTCAAGCGGCGCAAACTGAGCTCCTAGTACGAACTCAACGATCGGCGGCTTGGCAAAGTCAGGTGTTTGCTCCATTGCACTCAAAGGTGATTCCTTGTGTCTTTCCGATGAACTCTCGAATCCATTATACCCTTTCCTACCCTGCCGTGGCACCATCAGTTACGCAAGCAAATCTACGGTTCGAACCAAGCCAACCCCAAAGTTTGCAGGGCATCAAGAATCCCGTGTGCGTAACCAAATTTGAATTGGACTTAACGAGTCCGATAGACTTGCCGCGAGTCTGCGGCGATTCATGCCGCTTGTTGATTTCCGCAAGCACATTTGCGTCCCGCCAAGTGTACAGTTTTGCAATTTAGCTGGCGGCTGGTCAGAAGGACCAAGAAAAATAAGGGGAAAAAGTAGCTGGGGTGCATGGGGACGATCCATGGCTAAAGGAATCAGAATCCTTCGTGCTACCAATTACACCACACCCCAGTCTTTTTCGCAGTTCGACGCATGGCCGAACCGGGCGAGCCATCGACCGCTCGCCTAATCGCACTCCGCCCCGGAGAATTGCAGGGAAGTACTTTCCCTAATGATTGCTGTTTCGCTTAGCATGGTCAAGTACGGGCTCGCGGGACGTATTCCTGTGGGGAGCCGTCCCGAATGCAAACGCGGCCTAACGGGTCGACGCCCGGGCTACCGATGCCCGTTGCTGGGCTGGGCTGAGCCTTTTTGCGGAACTTGGGGCCACAGGAGCGGGCGTAGGGGCTGCGGCCGCAGGAGCGGGACTGCCGGACTGCCCTGGAGCAATGGTTGAGTGAACACCTGTGGGGGAATGCGAGCCGCCACAATTGCAAGACTGGGTGGGAAGTAGAGTGCCGTCGGTTTCGGTCACTGCACCGCCGCCAGCGTAGCCCGAATCGCATCCAGTGCTGCAACCACAACCGGCATCATAGGGTGTGCCCCAAAGTAACCTCAACAACGTTCGCAGAGGACGACGGGATCCGCAACTATTGCAGCCCGAATTGCCATGTCCGCAATCGTCTATACAAGGAGGTTCACTCACCCATTCGTCGACATAGGTTTCGCCACACCCGCCCCGGCAGCTGGCCAAGCCCAATAGCCGACCGGATCCACAGCCGCCGCCTGGGCAACTGGAACATGAGGAGTAACTATTACAGGTTTGCATGCCCTGAGTGCAGCAACAGCCGGTACCGACAAGTGTCATCAAACAAGTTAAAATCCAGCTTGCGCGAAAATACGATGCCATCTTCTTGCCTCCGTTGCAGCCCCGCGAATCGTCCTGAAACAATTGAAAGCGAACCTGGTTCCAGATTCCCCATGCAAAACCCGGCTATTGTTTCGTAAAAGTCTTATCGACCGGTAAACTCAACATATCCAGAAAATCTTACCAGCTCGGTGAACTGCTTGATCGCGTGCGACTTTTTAGCTGACAAAGGGAATCTTAAAGATGGCTATCAATCGTGCAGCGCGTGAAAATTTAATGCGCGACGCCACGGCATACACACGGCGATTGATGCTGCGATCAGCTCAATCCGACGAGAGGATCTTCATTGGATTGAGGCAGCAGGGGGGGTGGAGCATTTACTTTGGCGAAGACCCTGTGTACCAATTCAACGATCAATGCAAAGTGCGGCGAGTTCATTGTGCGAATCAAAATTATGCCGCAGCTGACGGAAAACTGTATTGGCTTCAACGAAATCAATTGGGCGGGCGTGTAGAAATCCAAAAAACTTATTCGGCGGACACCGAACGGCGAATGTTGGCAGATTGTCTCAAACGTTTGCAGGAGTTAGCAGCAAGGATGCTGTCCAGTAGCGTCGAAATAGTCGAGCGCTTGCCCGTCGATGACCGAGAAATCGCCGAAGACGTAGCTAAAATGATTCGCAAGACGGTTCAGCATCTTGAAATCGCCAACGTCGCCAACGCATGATGGAATGGCGTTTTTCGGATTTTTGTGAGGTATCCCGACGAGACTGTGCATGAAATGGGGTCGAGTTGCGGAGCAACTCGAAAACGCTTACGAAGATGAAGGCCGATAATCAGACAATGGCTCCGAGTTGCGGAGCAACTCGGCCACGTTTCCCGTGTGCCCAACGGGCGGCGTGGCATGCACTGGCGATGGGCGTGAAGTGTCGAAAAACTATGGTTTTCCGTTAGTGAAAGTTAGGTCCAGCGTTGAGTGAAGCACGGCAGTTCGCCTTAGATGTTGTCAACCGCTTGCGTTCGGCAGGCTTCATAGCATTATGGGCCGGAGGTTGCGTGCGCGACGTGTTGATGGAACGGGATCCTCATGATTACGACATAGCCACCTCCGCCACGCCGCAGCAGGTGCGCGAACTGTTTGGTTTTCGCGGAACATTGATGGTGGGTGCTGCGTTTGGTGTGGTGATCGTCAAGGGATCCAGCAAACTGCAAGAACAAGTTGAAGTTGCCACATTTCGTACCGACGCGACTTACTCCGACGGCCGTCGACCCGATTCAGTCACATTTAGCACGCCTGAAAAAGATGCGCAGCGGCGCGACTTTACGATTAACGGTATGTTTTTCGATCCGGTCGCGGGCGAAGTAATCGACTTCGTCGGGGGTCGTGAAGATCTGCGAAACGGGATCATTCGCGCAATTGGCGATCCTCACGCTCGCTTGGCTGAGGACAAGTTGCGCATGTTGCGCGCGATTCGTTTTGCAGCTAGGTTCTCGTTCGAACTCGATCCCCAGACCCAAGCGGCTGTTACTGCACACGCCGCTGAAGTCGCCTTTGTCAGCGGCGAACGAATTGCCATTGAATTCCGGAAAACCTTAGAAACCGAACGCGCGGCTTGGGCGGTGGAACGTTGGTATGCGACGGGACTCATGCAAGTGATCGCGCCGGAGGTTTATGCACATTGGGAATCGGTCGGAGGTTTGATTTGCGAGTTGCTGCGGCATTCTCACCGAGGCGGATGGAACGCGCGCGCCGCAGCATTGTACTGGCCCCTCGTAAGCGGAGACGGTCACGAACCACTGGCGATTGCGAAGAACTGCATCGCGTCGCTCAAGCATCGATTGAAGCTTGCCAATGAAGAAGCGGACGCGCTGCTGTTTGGACTTGAATCGCAGGCAATCCTCGCTCGCAGCTCGCAACTGGCTTGGTCCCGAGTACAACCGCTCTTAATCATGCCGCATATCCATACCGCGATCGCGCTCTTGGCCGCACGGGGCGCAACCTCCCCCACGCTCGCCATGGAGGCGCATCGATTGAACGAATTATTGCATTGGCCACCGGAACAGCTGAATCCGCCCCCATTGCTGGATGGACAAATCTTGCAGCAAAGTGGCCTGGCACCCGGTCCGCAATTCCGCGCCATCTTGCAAACAGCCCGCGACCTGCAACTCGATGGTGAACTGGCTGATCGTGAGGCAGCGACGAAGTGGCTGTCCCAAGGTAACTTCCGTATGCGTGATCTACGCGACTGACTCTTGCTTGCCTCTTACCCCCCGATGGCTGGCGTCGTTGCGCCCTCCTAGCGATTAAGCTTGCGAAACTACGCGACTTGTTCCGAAACAATAAGTAACTAGCTGGGGATCTCTCCTAGAAGGATCTGGGGCGAAAATTCTGGAGAGATCCCCCGGCTATTTTCACTAAACCATACCGAGCTTAATCCGTCATACCGCGGATTTTGGCACAGCCCGCTGACCTTTTGGTCGCCACTGTGCTTTTTTTATGGAACTTCACAGCTTAGGCATTGGGACCTACGCTAGGCGCGCTCGGCGCTGAATAGTCTCTGAATCCGGTCGAGCAAATTCCACTCGAGCACCATTAAGATCACGGGCGCCAGGAAGTAAAACATTTGGCTAGCACGCGGTTGAATTACTGGATTCTTCATCAGCCATTCGGGTCCAAACAACGACAACGCCGAGTGTGCGGAGAGACACAGCACTGAGTTTAATATCAACATCAGCGCGCTGACACCGACCACATAAGATGCGTACGCACAGCTTGAAAACGCCGCCGAGAGCACCGATTGCGATTGAGGCGATGAATTGTTCGTTTCCGATTTATTCCACATTCGAAAATAACTTCCGCTGAGTCCAAACCAGATGGGCTATGCACGCAATCGTACTGCAGTCCAGCCTTTTCGCCAAGCATTCAGAAGAAACGCCTTCACGAATCAGGATAGAACGATTGTCCCACGAGAGTATAACGATTGTCCCAATCGTTTTCCGGAGCAATTGGGACAATTGCTCTACTCTACTAGTCAGACTCGTGAACACCCATAAACCAGTCGTTTGTCACGCTGCCGTGTTTTTGTGATCGACTAGAAATGCCTCTGCGTCGACTAACTTCCACCCCTCTTCTCCATCGAGAATCAATACCTGAGTGTGGAATCTCGCCACGAGAGGACGATGACTGATACTTATCAAAGTCGCTTCTGATTCAACAAGTATTCGGTAAATCTCGGCCTCATTGCCTTCGTCCAGCGCGCTCGTTGCCTCGTCGAGAATTAGATAGGGACGTTTTGAGAGGATGGCTCTTGCGATCGCCAATCGCTGTTGCTCGCCCAATGACAAGACTTTGCCCCAATCACTTGTTGCATCAAGTCCGCCGCATCGATCGATTAGTTTCGGCAGTTGCACAACGTTTAGCGCCTGCTGCAAATCCACATCGGTAATTTCCAATCCACTGGCTGGGTATTGCAGTTGGTCACGGAGACTGCCAATTACCATATACGGCTTCTGCGGCAAGAACAGCATTTCGTCTAAACTTGGCCGCGCGACATTTCCAGAACCGGTATTCCACAAACCCGCAAATACTCGCAACAACGAACTCTTACCCCCGCCACTCGCTCCGGCGATTAACAATCGCTCGCCATTGGCCAGTTGCATGGATAATTCCTTTACGAGAATGCGTTTGCCATCAGGTGTTTGAACTGTCACCTCATCAAAGGCGATATCTTCTTCGGTGGTTGTGACAATTTCCATCGGCTCGTTGGTTGGGGGCTGTTCAACCTGTGTGTCGCCCAGATTGAGACTCTTCGCAAATCGATCCAACCGGCCTACTCCCGCAGTGAAATAGCTCAGTTGGTCAAACTTGCTCACCACCACATTCAATGCGCCAAACACTTTGGCAAATGCACCCGTCGCTTGGACAACGACACCAATTTCTAGTTCACCGCTCATCACCCGCGGTGCAAGAATGATGCCTGGGATGATCAACGTTGATGAGGTATACGCGAACTGAAAAATATTGAGAAAGAACTGCCAATTGATCAAGCGGCGGCTATTGGCAATGACCTCGCCGAAACGCCCTAGCGCGTACTTTGACTCGGGGTCTTCTCCCCGATAAAAGGCGATCGACTCGGCGTTCTCTCGAACTCGAATCAGACTATATCTAAAATCAGCTTCATTCCTCAGTTGGAAAAAATTCAGACCCACCAGCGGTCGGCCAAACACGATGGTGGTCAGAGCCGTCCCGACTATTGCGTACAGCAGAAGAAACCAAACCAGTGTATGGGAAATCAACCACAACACACCGCTAAACGCGATTATTTGTAAACCTGTTTCAATGAAGATCAACAGAAAGTAAATTGATTTGCTGGTGAAAGAATTGATATCCTCAGTTAGCCGCTGATCTGGATTGTCGATACTCGTGGAGAACGTCAGGTTGTAGTAGGTCCGATTACGAAAATACTGGCTGACATAGCGATTCGTCATCCAGGTTCGCCAGTGCAATGTCAGGCGATCGCGGACATAGTAGTAAAGCCCATATATCGGCACCGCCAGGACCAGCAGCGCGATCGACAGGTAAATAGAGCGCCAATAACGAGTCGAATCTTGATCGGCAAGCGCTGAGGAGAATTCGCCAGTCTGCTGATTCAATAAGACGCTGGCAGTGGTGTCCGCCAACATGAGTATGACCAGCAGGGCTAACAGCCCCCACGCACTCCATCTTTTATCGGAGAGTAAATACGGCTTTGTCAAAAGAATGAATCGCGGAATGAGGCGTCCCTTGATTTTTAGCAGTCGAGATAAGTATCTGGGCATAGGCACGCTTCCAGTGAATGAGAGGCTAGAGTAGAGCTAACTTCAAAAAGTTACGAGAATTCGGTGCGACGCAAAATTCGAAATCGCCGAGTATGCAAGTACTGTGCCCTCAGCGAAAAAAACTTGGCTTATCCGCCTGAGTGGTCGCGAATACGTCGACATGCGCGATCTTCGCTCAGCGATGCAAGATCGATTTCCGTTAGAATGCCCCTTTGAATACGAACTTTGCTGCGTCGGGGTCGTATCTACAGCTAGGCTTTGTCTCAAAAGGGGTCTGACCCTCTCCGGGCATGTTCTTTTGCCAGGAATTTTGCATGCCCTCCAAAGGGTCAGACCCCTTTTGAGACAAAGCCTAGTGCTCAGGACAGATTAGAAATAAGGGTTGATGGTTTTTGGAGCAGCAGGCTGAAAATGCATTGACCGATTGCCAAGTTTCCACGCGAGAATCAAGTGACTTTTGCAAATCTCAACTCGCTCGCATACAAACGCATTAAGACGTTGGGGCAACTGTTCCTGGTCATGTACAGCGCATGCCTTTCGATCGCTTTCGGCGAAGACGATCGCGATACCCAGAATTGGCCGCAGTGGCGGGGACCGCTACAAACAGGAGAATCGCCAGTAGCAATCGCGCCCGTCCAATGGAGTAGTAGCGAGAACATCGCCTGGAAAACCAAGATCCCCGGACGCGGACATAGCACTCCGATTGTGTGGGGCGAACATGTGTTTCTGACGACAGCCATTCCAGTAGGCGAAAAACTCCCTCCGAAACTGAGTGGTCGGCCTGGTGAACACGATAATTTGCCAGTCGATAGCCGCTACCAGTTCGCGGTACTCGACATCCATCGCAACTCTGGCCGAATTGCCTGGCAGAAAGTGGTTCACGAAGCGCTGCCCATCGAAGCGGGTCATCAGTCCGCCAGCCTTGCGTCCAACTCGGCTGCAACTGACGGCGAACGACTGTTTGCTTTCTTCGGTTCGCACGGGCTCTACTGTTTGGACTTTCAAGGCAATGTACTGTGGCAACGCGATTTCGGCATGCAACATTCCAAGCACGGTCATGGCGAAGGATGCTCACCTGCGCTGTATGGTGACTACCTTGCTATCAACTGGGATCACGAAGAAAACTCGTTTCTGGTCGTGCTTGATAAGCGTACCGGCAAAGATCTGTGGCGCAAAGATCGTCGCGAAGACACCTCCTGGAGCAGCCCCATTATCGTTTCGCTTCAAGGCAAGCAGCAGTTGATCGTTTGCGGTACGAATCGAGTTCGCGGCTATGATCTGCTAACCGGCGATTCGATTTGGGAATGTGGTGGCATGTCCTCAAATATCGTCGCCACGCCTGTTTACTCTCACGGTATTGTTTACGTGGGCAGTAGCTACGAAAAGCGGATGCTGATGGCGATCAACATCGACGGCGCGAGGGGAGATGTTACCAATACAGCACAGGTACTGTGGACGCGCACGCGCGGCACGCCCTATGTCCCATCGCCGTTGCTCGTGGATCAATCCCTCTACTTCCTCACCCACTATCAGAACATCATTACCCGCATAGATGGACCCACGGGTCACGACGCACCGGGACCAATGCGGCTCGGTGCACTCGGTAATATCTACGCATCACCGGTGTCAGCGGCAGGCCACATTTACGTCACCGATCTGGCAGGCAATACGATGGTAATTACAGCCTCGGATGTTCCTCGCGTCATTTCGGTCAACGCCCTCAATGAAAACGTCAACGCGTCCCTCGCCATTGCCGGCAAAGAGATCTTCATCCGCGGCGTGGATCATTTGTACTGTATCTCTGACGCGAGTAAACAGTAAGCAGGTTTGCGGAGTGTTGTCCATCTAAGGCAAAACACAAACTCTAGTGGTGGACAAATTGGTTCGCACAAGATCTAGCTGGACTGCTTAGCGGTTTCTCGCGATCGGGTAGAATGCGTATCGAATTAAATCTCTCGACCGCTGGCGCCCTGGAAGGAACGAAATGTCATATACGGACAGCAAGAAAGACGGCAAAAAATGGAAATCTGAGCCCAGAAAACCGGAACCTATCCTGGACCGCACGCCGCCTTGCGATGTTTCTGCAGAAATAGCGGTGCTGGGCAGCATTTTGCTGATGCCCGACGTCTGCGACGACCTTGCCCTGGTGCTTAAAGCGGACGATTTCTACGACGACGCCAATCGCAAGCTCTATCAACACATGATGGGGATGATCGATATCGGCCAGAAAATTGACGTTATGCTGCTGGTCAATCGACTGAAAACGATGGGCGATTACGAAGCGACCGGCGGCAGCGCGTATTTAGCGCAATTGGCCAACGCCGTGCCCACCGCAGCCCATGCGCTTTACTATGCTGACATTGTTCGCAGCAAAGGGACCTATCGCCGACTGATCGAAGCCAGCACAAGCATTCTGCGCGACGCGTACGATGAGGCCTTTGACGCCAAGGAATTGGTTAGCCAAGCCGAACAGCGAGTGTTTCGGATCCAGGACGAACGCAGCAGTCAATCGGCCGAATCGATCGGCGATTTGTTGACATCGGCGATGGAACGCATAGACGCCAGGATGAAGGGCACATTCGCCGTGGGGGGCGTGGATACGCATTTTCGTTCCTATGATGAAATGTGCGGCGGATTTCATAACGGCGAGTTGGTAATTCTGGCCGCGCGACCGAGCATGGGGAAAACTGCGTTCGCGATGAATGTTGCAGAGAATGTGGTGTTGCTAGGCCACGCGCCGGTGTTGTTTGTCAGCCTTGAAATGTCGGGCATTGAGCTTGCGGACCGCCTATTGTGCTCGGTCGCACGCGTTGACGGACGGCGACTTCGTACCGGCACAATCAGCCAAGAGGAGCGCAAGCGTTTAGTCGAAAAGGCCATCATGATCGGCAACGCCCCGTTGTATGTAGACGACTCGCCCAGCCGCACTGTCAGCGAAATTGCGGCAGTGGCGCGCCGCATCAAGCAGCGTGACAAGAGGCTAGGTATGATCGTCATCGACTATTTGCAGTTGATCGAACCCGACAATCCCAAAGATCCTCGACAAGAACAAGTTGCCAAAATCGCTCGACGGTTGAAAGCACTAGCGCGCGAAGCCTATGTCCCCGTGCTATGTCTCGCCCAGCTCAATCGTCAAGCTGAAGAAGGCAAGGATCACCGTCCGCGGCTCAGTCATCTGCGTGAATCGGGCGCGATCGAGCAAGATGCTGACGTGGTTATGTTCGTGCATCGCGAAGAGTATTATCACCGCGGCGATGACGCGTCGCAGTACGCAGGTCAAGCGGAGATTATTATCGCCAAGCAGCGAAACGGCCCTGTGGGTGAAATCGAGTTGACTTGGGAAAAGGAATACACGCGTTTTTCGGACCGCGCCCCCGAAAGGCACTCTGAATTCGACAACCGCGGTGATTTTCAGACCGCAGGTGGCTACTGACTTTCTAGTCGATAATTTTCCAGATGAAAACCAATTTGTGAACGGTTTTGCGGTTAGGATAGAATGAACAGATAAAGACCAGTTTGGGTGGGCCGCTCCTTTCGGATGCGACCTGTTTTGGTGGGTGGGAATGACTTTCTGACGCGATTTGCGGACTTATAAATGGTCGCATCCGGCAGAAGCGACCCACCAAAACTGAGAAATTGCAACAGTGGTTCCCAAAGCAGGCCACACAGAAATGGAACCTGAGTGTAATTCCCAAAAATCAATTCTAAATAATAAGTTCACAGTCATGCTGAAACCGTATCAAATCGATCGATCGCGTTGGGATTATGAGGCTTATGCCGCAATCCCAAACGATGGCCGGCGACACGAGATCATTGCTGGAGAACACTTCGTGAACGCGGCTCCGAATATCTATCATCAGCATGTTTCGCGCCACCTTCAGTTTCAGCTTTTCGCGGCAATCGAACTGAGCGGTTTAGGGTTTGTCATCAATGCGCCGGTAGACGTAGAGTTGTCCAAGCACGATGTTGTTCAGCCGGATCTAGTGGTAGTACGGAAATCTCAAAGCTCGATATTGATTCCGACCCGTGTGCAGGGAATACCTGATTTGGTCGTCGAGATTCTCTC
>JANLQO010000398.1:0-25082 GCA_031367855.1 Planctomycetia bacterium
TGTTCGACGCCCGCCTGGCGCAGGCCCTAGCAAACCGTACGAACCGGCAGCCGGGCCGCCGCGAGGCCGGTAGGCAAGCACTCACCGAGGCAACCCAGTTGGCCCGCGAACTGACATTGGGCCCGGAGCATTTTCTGGACGTGCGCAACGAAGCCATCGCCTGCCTAGCCCTGAACGACCTCCAGTTGCTCCACGAGTGGCCAGGAAATCCGCCGGGGACGGCCGAACACCCAGGATTTGACTCCGACTTGAAACACTACGCCCGTTGCGACAGTGAAGGAAACATAAGCGTTCGCCGCATTGCCGACGACTGGGAACTGGTTGTGCTCCCGCACCAGGGATCAGGGGCGACCTCATTGAGTCATGCGGATACACTCAGCTTCAGTCCGGACGGCACTCTGCTCGCCGTCCACTATTTGCACAGCATCCCGAACCGGCCCACGACCTTTTTGCTCTGGGACTGGCGACGATGCGCGATAGTTCCCCAACCCGAGGTGATGCTCCACTGCCCGGCTGTCTTCAGCCCGAACGGCCGGCACCTCGCGCTGGCCGATCGGGATGGCACCGTCATCGTGTCCGAGGTCGCGGGCGGCAAGGCCGCGAACCGGCTGCAGACATCGTCCGAGCCCATGCATCTGGCGTTTTCGCCGGACGGCACCCGACTGGCGGTGGCCGGGATGCGCGGGCGCGTTCAGGTCTGGGAAATTGCGGCGGGTAAAGTTGTCTACGAGATCTCCACGCCTCAGCCCTGGCATGTCGCCTGGCATCCGCATGGTGCCCTCTTGGCGGCTGCCTGCCACGACAAGAACGTCCACCTTTGGGATGGAGCGACCGGGAAGCCCCACCTGATACTACAAGGCCACAGAGGGGACGCTGTCGGGGTGACCTTCGCCGCAGACGGGGATGTCCTGGTCAGCACCGCCTGGGATGGGTCGAGCCGCCTTTGGGATCCGTGGAGCGGACGCGAGTTGCTCCAGATTGCTGGGGATGCCCATCACGTCAGCCGCGACGGCCGCCGTATGGCTAGCCGATCCGGCGGCACTCTCACGGTATGGGAGGTGAAACCCAGCCGCGAATATCGCACGCTGCCCAATATTCCCGCCGGCGGCGGCCAGCAGCACGCGGGACATGGAGGATTTAGCCCTGACGGTCGATGGTTGGCGGCCGCCACGGGGAATGGCGTCTGGCTCTGGGATCTGGCGACGGGAAAGGCCATCGCTTTCGCGCCGGAGCGGATCGGGTCCGATGCCAAGTTTCATCCTTCTGGAAAGGAGCTGTTTACCTGCGGCGCTGCAGGCCTCTACCGCTGGACGTTCGATATCGAAGCAAACGTCGTGCGGATCGGTCCGCCGCGCAAGCTCCCTGTTTCCGGTTCCCAGACGAATATCAGTTTGGACGGGCAAGGCCGCACCATCGCAGTCGTCGACGGGCTTCGGGAAGGGGGCGGCTGGCTCCTCGACCTAAAGGATCCCGCGATTAGTGCCCAGTGTCTGCGTCATGCTTTTTCCTCCTCAGTTGCCACTAGCCCGGACGGTCGCTGGGTCGCCATGGGAACCCACAACGGCCTCGGAGTAAGGATCTGGGATGCGGCCCACCCCGAGCGGGTTCGTCATCTGCTCCCCGAAGAACGGATCACGCGGGTTGCTTTCAGCCCGAATGGCAAGTGGCTGGTGATTGGGGCCCGGGGAGAGTTCAGCATTTTGGAGGTCGAGTCCTGGCAGCGCATTAAGGGCATTCGCGGAGAGCAAGAAAATAATACCTCAACCGCAGTTTTCAGTCCCGACAACACGGTCCTGGCCGTGACAACCACCCTGTCGGCCGTGCAATTGTTTGACACCACAACCTGGCGGCCGCTCGCCCGGCTGCAAGCCCCAGACCCCGACATGGTATTCGTGCGCGGCTTCAGTCCGGATGGCAGTCAGTTGGTGGTGGCGACACCGGGCGACGTCCACCTCTGGCACTTGCGATTGATTCGAGACCGTTTGAAAGAGATCGATCTGGACTGGCAGCAAGAGGCTTATCCTCTACCCTCCTGGACTGAAGGCCCGCCGATCCGGGTGGAGGTCGACCTCGGAGAACTCGGCGAGAAACAATTAGGAGTAATTCAAACACCTTCATTTGAACCACCAATCAAGGATGGCTGACGGATGCCGGACGGATGGATCAGCCCAGGCGCACCGTCTGCGCGCTGGGAGTTGAGGATTCAAATGGGCCGCAGAGTTTTCGGGATTCATTCATCATGATCACAGTGTTAATCGTTTCCAACATCGTGCTCTGGTTACTGTTGCTCTTCCTTGCCTTCTTCCTGCTGGGTGCGTTGCGGGCACATGGTGTGTTGAGCTGGAAGCTGGAAGAACTGGAGGCCACAACCCCCAATCGGGTCGGCCGCACGGGCCTTGAGCCCGGTAAGCCCGCGCCGGAATTCACTCTGCCGAAGGTGTGCGGCGGCGAGATGTCGTTAAAAGATCTCGCTGGTCGACCGACCTTGCTGGTGTTCGTGCAAGCCGGCTGCGGCCCGTGCCATGCCATCGTCCCGGAACTCAACGAACTGGTGCGTAAGAACGATTTGCAGGTCGTAATTGTGAATAGCGCCGAACCCGAGATTGCCCGGGAGTGGGCCGAAGACGTGAAGGCCGAGTTCCCAGTACTGATTCAAGAGAAATGGCGAGTGTCAAAGAGCTTTGAAGTGTACGCCACGCCGTTCGCGTTTTTGATCGACGCAGGCGGAGTGGTACGATCGGCCGGAATCGCCGGCAGCAAGCAACACTTGGGCTACGTGCTCAGTGGCGCCGGTCGGCGGGCCAATGCCGATCATTCCGAAACCGGGCGTTCCGGGTCGGAAAGTGCGAAGGGCGAAGTTTCTGTTTCTATGAAAGAGGTGACCAGTGTTTGAGAAATTGATGCAAGCCGCCGAGCAAGCGGCAACTGGAGTGTCTTGACGGCAATTCTTCGGCCGGTTCGCGCGCGCGGCTATGGCCGCGGCGGCCGTGCTCGGCGGGGCGGCCGCCATGGCGCGCGAGGCCCAGGCCGGGGATGGGAACCGTTGTCCAGCGGGTACGCACCTAGTTAAATGTCCGAATTTTGCACGTCCGCTTTGCTGCCCGCCAGGCAAAACTTGTCGCTGCAACCACATCGCATGCTACTGCGTGTGACGATTGCGGTGCCCACCACCGATCGGCGCAACTTCGGTTGGCGCCGATCGGGCGAGTGCGTTTCGTGAATGACAGTATTGCCCTGAACAGCCACCGGGCGTTGGGCAGGCGCGCTGGTGACGTGGTGGTGGAGCTACCGTGAGTGGGTCCCGGACATACAATCGTTTTTTCCACCACCTTTGCAGCCCCCTGCCGGGGCAAGGCGGTGAGCGCGAGATGCTCTGCCACCGACAGAGGACTCCTGGCGGCACTGGTCCCTCTCAAAGGTCATGCGAAGCCCATCGCTAGCATCGCCTTTTGCCCGGAAGGCCAACGTCTGGCTTCGAGCAGCACCGACTTCTCCGTTAGAAGCTGGGATAGTGCTTCCTAACATCTTTCGAACATCTTTCGAACATCTTTCGATATTTCTTTGCGCTGGGTTGTCGCGGATTTCGCACTGGGTTTCGAGGGCCACCTCACCAGCCCCACATCGCTCCGGCACTCGGTCTGCGCGCCGGGAGGCGATGATTGTGTCGCAGACCTGTGTTAGGAGATCAGTAATGCTGCTCGAAAAACTATGGAAAGCCCTGACGGACAAAAGGCCCACGTCAGCACTTCGGCGGGAACGCAGTCAGCGACCTTCGTTGGAAAAACTGGAAGACCGTACGGTACTCTCGACAGGCACACTGCTCATGTCCGGGCTGGAGGGCGCCCAAGGGAGCACCGTCGGCCCCGGCGGCGACCTGTACGTCACGGAAGCTGTAGCCGGGCGGATCACCCGGATTGATGCGAGGACCGGACGGGGGACGACGCTCGCCAGCGGGCTGCCGACCGGCCCCTACGCCGGGTTTGGCGGCGGAGCGATCGATGTCGCGTTCCTCGGCCGCACCGCGTATGTGTTGGTGACCGGCGTCGGACCGGACGTATTGGGCACCGATGTCGTCGGCATCTACCGGGTGGACAGCCCAACCAGCTTCACGGTCATCGCGGACATCGGCACTTGGTCCACCGAGCACCCGCCGACGACCGACTTCGAACTCCCGACCGGCTACCAGTACGCGTTGGAACCATACCGCGGCGGCTTCCTGGTCACCGACGGTCACCACAACCGCGTCCTGCGCGTTCAACTCGACGGCACCATCACCGAGGAGGTCGCGTTCGGTAACATTGTCCCAACCGGGCTGGCGGTGCGTGGCAAAACCGTGTACGTGGCCGAGGCGGGGCCGGTCCCACACTTGCCTGGGGATGGCAAGGTCGTGGCGTTCGGCCCGCGGACGCAGCCCAACACGGTGGCCGCCGGGGCGCCCCTCCTCGTGGACGTGGAATTCGGCCCAGGGAACACGCTGTACGCCCTGTCGCAGGGCACTTGGGACGGCGTCTACCCCGGCGACCCGGCCCTGCCGAAGACCGGCTCGCTCGTCCGAGTGAACGGCAACGGCACCTTCACCGTCGTCGAGAAAGGCTTGGACCGGCCGACCTCCCTGGAGTTCATCGGGAACACATCCTACGTGGTCACGCTCAGTGGAGAGGTTTGGAAGTTCAACGGCGGTGGCCATCTGACGGCTGCCTCGCAGCCGACTGTGGTCACCAACGAAAGGGTTGCCGCTGAGCAGTCCCCGTTACTGCTCTACGAAGCCATCGCGCGCAGGCAGTCCGCCGGAGTAGATGCTTCGTCGCTCCATGGCATCGACCAGCATATCGCCGACCTGGAAGTCCGCCAACTCGGCATGGCGTCGGGCCACAACATCTGGCTCGACGACAACGCTGCCGACTGGGGCTGGTTCGTCGACTCGACGTCCCGCAACGATTTGGAATTTGGCCTCCCAGGAAACCAAGGCGAGCAAGATCGTATCGAGCTGCTGTCTGTGGTAATGCACGAACTGGGAGACTCGTTCGGGCATGCGAGAGTTGGGATCAAAAACAGGTCACAACTGTAGAGAGAACGTAGAGAGGTTGTGATCCGTTCACGAACAAGGTGCGATGCAGATGCAAAGGCGTGTCGGCGAACATCATAGTCTTTTTGAGATGGAAGGATGTGAGGGGTGATAATACGGTCTGCCGCTTAGTCTGACATAATTTGTCACACTTCTGCTGCGCTTACTGCCAGCATTGCGACGGAAAGGTTGAACAAGGCTCGAGAAATGCTCGCGAAATTGAGTTCTGCGAAACATTCCACACCCGCAACAGCGAGTTTATCACTTGCTGCTGGCAGCTCCCCGTCGCCTTCATCTTGAACTAGGACCAGTCGCGCTGGCGAAGACTGGTGATCGAGAACAACAAGCTCCCTCATAGATTTCAACCAACGAAATTCCGGTAGAAATCCGGCTAGGCGGACGTCGGTGCCAAAAATGTCTTGAAAAACTTCAACATTGAGAGTGTCTGTCGTACCAGTCGCAAGTGACTTTACAATTATAGAACAACTTACACTGTCTTGGCCACCAACCCCTTTAATGGCACTGTAAAGAACCTGCTGAATTGCCCCATCCGCATCGCCAACTGCTTCCGACGTAATGGAATGTTCACGTCCCGGATGGCTCTTATTAAGCTGAACAGCAATCTGGCGAAGTATCTCGAGGATCTGTAGTTCGGTCACAGTTCATTCCAATGCTAGTAGTTCCGCCCGACCAGGACTGTCGTTAACCCAACACCTAAGGGGTGAATCAACACGGAAGACGAGCTCGAAGACGGATTGCTAATGTGTATTTTGCGATGGGGTCAAACGAGTTTTTGGCCAATTACCGAACCACTTCGAGAAAACGGTAATCATACATCGCGCCATCTGGAGATAAATCGCTAAGCACAGCGATTCGGCCAGTTGTTTGGAAAGCCAATTTAAATATTTCCCATTGCTCGTCGCTAATGTCACCTTGTTGAGAAGACACGCCACCAACGTCCCAAATAATGGAAACGCTGCGTCCTCCCGCAACTTCGTAGAATCCGAGGCGAGTCACTCGCCCGGAATACCATTCAAAGTCAGCGCCTGCTTGCTTGGCCTGTGCACCCTCTAAAGCATCGCCACCCACTTCGTGTATTTGGTGCTTTGGTTTTCCTTTTGACTGCTTAGCCATTCCTTGTTACTTTCCATTTATGTGAGTTTGATGCTGTTCCGGACCAGTGCAACTAGAGGTTATTTAAGAACAGCATACACGGAGTCTATCGGTAGGCTAAGAAAATAGCGAGGGCTGTGACCAGCGACTTAGTTGCTTCTAAACGACTTGCATTACCTGCGCGCATGTTATCGATGGACCCAATGCAGCCGCGAAAAGTACACAATCACTGCCCATTAGCACCTCCCACTCCGAAGTGTGAATGTGCTGTCAGGCGACTACCGTCTTCCCAGACTTAAGTCGTCTATTTTCCTGAGCGATTTTGTTTCCACAATTATTAAATTGCTCGCGCAGCGGTTGGACACTATGCTTTGTCCTTTGGTCGCCGTGATCAGGAACCTTTTACTGCATCTTTGATATCATGGCCCGTCTTTTTCACGGCATCTCCAGCATCTTCGGCGGCATCGCGCAATTTTTCGTTCGGGCGGGAATCGATTGCGTCCTTTACTCCGTTTGTCTGGTTAGGGCTGGATTGCTCACATGCAGGAAAGACTATTAGTGTGATTGCGATAAGGACGTAGCGAGAGATATTCATATTTTTCAAGTTCTCGATCGATGGAAAGCGATTGTTGTACAAAGCATTACTTGGCAAATTAGCTCGAGCATTTTTGCTGGTAGCGACACGCACTAGAAGCACTTAAGAGACCTACAGATGTCTTCGGGTCGTCCGTTGAAAATCACACAGGAGGTCTTGCGTCATAGCAAACTATCCCGCAGGTTAACAGAAAGGCAAGCGATGGCGCGCCGACTGCGAAGCTTCTTTTCTTTGGTCCGTCTGAGTTTTCAAATTCGCATTGACAATTTGGGTAGTAGGTCACGCTGCGTTCGTGTTCAAGTTAAGACAATATTGAACGTATCATTTACCAGAAAGCGGGATCATTGCTATGAATTGGCTGAAAAACGAAAGTTGATTGGAACAAACGCGGCAATTCGGTCGATCGCAATTTTAGTGGCATTCATTTTGCCTTTAATCTCAGAATCTCTGTCGAACAATCTTGCGAAGTTTCTGCAGGTTCTGTGCTTTGCACTCCCAAATTTTCGATCACCAACTCGCACCGGTGGGGCACACCGGCGGTCGGACGCAGAGGCCTTCGAGAATGCACGTTATGTGCACGAAACGCGGTGCTAAAGGGTGCTGTTTCGTGCATTTTATGCACGCTATGGAATGTCACCCTTTTCGTAAGTCGTGAATTGCCGGTGCATTGCAATTTTCAGCGATGGCAGGAATTTTGAATTCGGAACGCTGCGTAGAAGTACGCGCTGGAATCAATCCCGCAAGTAGTCCGGCAATCGGCGAACTTTTCCTTCGCGATCGATGCAAGCGATCACACTGGTGGCTTGTACAATTTCCGATGGAAGTGAATCGTCGGTCTCCGGCTGGCGCACGATACGGTAACTGTGTTCAATGCGAACACCCTTGGATTTTACTACTTTGGTTTCGAGCACTAGCAAGTCGTCGAAGACAGCAGCGCCAAGGTAGCGCACATTCATTTCGGTCACCACCAGCATCAAGCCGCTGGCTTCGAGATGGCGATAATTGTGGCCCATTGAGCGGAGCAGCTCGACACGCCCGCGCTCGAAGAAATTCAAATACTGAGCGTGATGGACTCGGCCTTGCCCATCGGTTTCGTTGTACCGGACTCGGATCTCGATTTGGTGTTGGAGCGTCATGCTGTGCGTCATAAATGCTTCAAAAAAAAGGGACACTTCTCGGGCATTCAGCCTATTCGATCGCTGCCAAGCAGGATAGTCAGGCACGTTTTAGGAATTGGTAACCAGCGACTGAGTCACCGCACAGCGTAGCGTCGCAACGACGGACATCACAGCGGCCATATTCCCGCGGGGGAGCCGCCCACGATTGAGTAGACAGCGAATTCCGTTTTAGGTATTTGCTTTGCTGCCTGAAGCTGTCACAATTTGAAGTTCATAGACCTTTGGGTTGCAACGACTTGTGGTAACCCTTGCCCCGTTTAAGTGAAGCGAATTATGAGTTCAGGTGAAGGCGCGGCTACTAATTTCCAAACCGCTCGTGGCCGAGACTATCCCACCATTCGGCAATTCACGGTCTTTCTCGAGAATCGTGTCGGACAACTTTTGGACGTTGTGCGCCGCTTCGAAGGTACTGGCATTCGGATCGTAGCGCTCTCGATCAATGATTCTGCCGAGTGCGCATTTGTTCGCTTTCTGGTCAGCCATCCGGAGCGGGGCCGTGAGATTCTTGAGCGGGCAGGTTTAGCTATTATCGAAAGCGATCTGATTGGCCTCGAACTGCCCGAAGGCAGCCAACCCTTGCTGCAAATTTGTGCGGCTCTACTTCAAGCCGAAATCAATATCATCCAAGCCTATCCACTGATCATGGCACCTGGCGGAGTTCCGGCGGTTGCGATCATGGTCGACAACACCGAAATAGCACTCGAAATGCTGGCAAAAAATGGTTTCAAAATGATCAACGAAGACGATCTAATGGACACCGCCGGTTAGCGAGCCCGCTTTGAGAGTAGAGCAATAGTCCCAATTGCTTCCAAAAACGATGGGAACAATCGTTCTACGCTAAAGCTCTACGCTAGAATTAAATAAGTGTACGTGCGTACACTAAACGGAACTTTACCGTTGTCTCGGGCATCCATAAGTCCAGTGAGCCCGATGGTTAACTCAGGTTTCCTAAATTACTGCCCTACTCGCAGGCTTTGACTGATCAGCGTGGTTTAGGTCCATTTAAGCGGTTTAGGTTGAAATTCCGGTGTCGATTGTGTCGACCAACCGAAAACGGGGCCTTATTTGGCTGAGAAATTGGGCGAGCTCCAAGTAGCCTAGAGTGACAAGCGGCGCGGAAAAGCTACCTCTATTCTGTGCGGGTTGTACCTCGGTGAAAAATCCCTTCTTTGCTGCATTGATGAGAAGAAAATGACTCGACGAGAAAAACGAAATCGATTCTCACGTTGGCTGTCGGAACTCTTGAACTTTGGCAAGGCTGGCATTCAGCCGCGGCGCATCCTGGTTGAACCGCTGGAAAAGCGAGAAGTTTTTTCGGCAGATTCGTTTCTAGAAATGCTCGGTTCCGCAAATTATTTGATTGCCAATGACACCGCTCAAGACTCCGTCATGATAACTGGCACGGGCACTTCTGGGCTTGTGGCGGAAGGCGAAGCCGCCAATGACTTGGTTGCATTTGCAAAGTACCTAAAAGACACGGGCTTCACGTTTTATGGAGCTGACTGGTGTCCGCATTGCAAGGAGCAGAAGGATCTCTTCGAAGATGGTGCAAAGCACTTGCCTTTCATCGAAGTAACCAATGGTGATCGCACCTCCAATCAAATCGGAATTGACGAAGAGATCACTCAGTACCCTACCTGGGATTTTGGCAACGGTAAGGCGAATCGCGTTCAGGGAGTCATGACACTGGCAGCACTCGAGGCGAAAGTCAAGGAGCTGAGAGACCCCAATTTCACCATCCCCAAATCTTCCACCCCTTTCATTGATGAGTTGCCTGCCGTTAGCGTGGGCATTGGTTCTCCACTGATGGTTCCGATTGATGGCTACGATCCCAACGGCAATCCTCTGACAATCACCGTCTCATCAAGCAACCCGAGCTTGATTGGCGCCACGGTGCTGACCGGTAATCGAAGTTGGAAATTGAACACCAGCTTCGGGGACATGTATTTCCAGTTGTTTGAAGACAAAGTTCCTCGACCTACAGGCAGAATCGTTGAGCTCACCAACAGCGGGTTCTATAACGGCATTACTTTCCATCGTGTTGAACAGGGATTCGTGCTTCAAGCCGGTGATCCTCTCGCAAACGGCACTGGAGGTTCGACGCTCGCCGATTTCGATGATCAGTTTAATGTCGATCTGCAACACAACCGCACGGGAGTCTTATCCTTTGCCAAGTCGACAGACGACACCAATGATTCGCAGTTCTTTGTGACGGCAGCAGCGACGCGCAGCCTCGATTTCAATCATTCGGTTTTCGGCCAATTGACTGACGGAGAAAAGATTCGCCAAGCCATCGACCGCACGAAGACCTCGGTAGTTGGGTCAGGCAATAGTTCCTTCCATAAACCGGACATTGCGGTCACGATCAACACGGCGACTATCGTTACGGATACTGAAAACGGCATTGTTCAATTGAAACCTACGGGCACCGGAACAGGCTCGGCCACGATTACGGTAACCGTCACCGATTCTGAAGGCAATTCCACGTCTCGCGCCTTCACGGCTTCCGTTGTTCAGGACACCGCCAACGGTGCGCCGTTTCTGAACGACATTCCAGTGGTTCGAACATCCATGGGCACTCCCGTGAACGTGACACTTACCAGTCAAGACGCGGAGGGGGACCCTCGCACCTATGCGGTAACAAAGCTCGGAAGTGAGAATTTTACCGTTACCGTGAACAGTACATCGGGAGTGGCAACGGTCACTCCGCCTGCGGGCTTTAGCGGCCAGTTGCAATTTAGAGCTTCGGTCAGCCAATCGGTTGCGACCAATACGGGCAGCACTACGGACGAACAACTGGTCACCGTACTCGTGGGCCCAACTGCCCCAACGGCAATCGACTTGGTGACCGCCAGCGATTCTGGTTCGAGCAGTACGGACAACGTTACTAACGCGACCACGTTGTCGTTCACCGTTTCCGGAACGACCTCCGGCGCAACCGTTAAATTGAAGGCGGGAGGCAACGTCGTTGGTCAAGCGACCGCCACGGGCACGTCTACAACGGTCAACGTCACCAATCCAGCCAGCTTGGGCCAAGGCCCGATTCTTTTCACAGCCACACAGGCCGTTGATACGCAAGAGAGTGGCGATTCACCGAGCCTGTCGGTGACGTACGATACGGTGGGCCCGACGGCTCTTCCGTCGAGCGTCTTCCCGACCAGCGTACAGCTTGGCCAAGCGGTTAATCTCAATTTGGCGCACTCCGAGGAAGGCAGCGGTTTAGTCTACGCGGTGGCTAGCGCGCCCGCTGGACTAACGATCAACCCTAGCACCGGCGTATTTAGTTGGACACCCACGCTTGCGCAAGTGGGCGCGCAGACTTTCACCCTCAGTCTAACCGACACAGCGGGCAACGCGACCAGTCAGCAAGTCTCATTGACCGTTGCGCAGCAAGCGCGGGTGGGCATGACGTTGCAAGTCGTCGATACCAACGGCGCTCCCATCACCACAATTGCGGCCGGCCAAAATTTCAAAGTTCAATTGTTCGTCCAGGATTTGCGAAGTGGGGCGGCTGCCAAAGGTGTGTTCTCCGCATTTGCCGATTTATTGTTTGACTCAAACGTAATTGAGCCGATTGCATCCAATCCTATCTCTCATGGTGCGAACTACACCACTGCGGTTACGGGCGATACGTTGACAGCGGGTGTTATCGACGAAGTTGGGGGTATCTACAAGGACGCTTTCGGTAGCTTGAATGCAGACACATTCCAATTGGCTGAAGTCACCTTCCGCGCCAAAGTTTCGGGCAATCCCAATTTGCGGTTGGATCCTCCCGACAAGAACATTAGCGATATTCTTTTGTTCCAAGACGCATCCAATGCGGAAGTGCCTGTGAGTGAAGTGAGCTTCGGCAGCAGCAGTTTCGCTGTCGGCGTGAACTTCCAATTGGTCAACGATACCTTCAACTTCGATGAAGATAGCGGAGTCAAAGTGGTCAACCCGTTGACCAACGATACCGTGACTGGCGGCGCCGTGCTGACGATCAGCGCGGTGGGCGCGCGCAGCGCTGGCGGCACTGTAACGATTGGAGCCGGCGGAACATCGCTGAATTACACGTCTGCATCGAATTTCAATGGCGTGGAAACGTTCACTTACACGGCTCGCAACCAAGACGGCGTAGAGCAAACTGCGACGGTGACGGTTCAGGTTACGGATGTCAACGATCCGCCGGTCGCCGTCAACGATTCGTTCAATGTTTTTTCCAATAGCACACAAAACGTGTTTGAAGTGCTCACGAATGACACCAAGGGCAATGATCCAAATGCGACAGAAACATTGACGGTGACCGCCGTAAGTGCTGGGTCACAAGGCGGTACGATCGCGATCGGACCAAGTGGACTATCACTGCGCTACACGCCCAGGTCCGGATTCACCGGGCCAACGGAAACGTTTACATATACGCTCAGCGATGGACGTGGCGGAACCGCAACGGGCACGGTTTCCGTGAATGTGACTCAAGAAAATCCGCCACCCACGGCGGTCGCCGACAATTTCACGCTGGTTGAAGACGCTGCACAAGCGAGCTTCAATCCATTGCTCAACGATTCGACCAGCGACGCTGGCGAAACCTTGAAGATCAACAGTGTGGGAGCGTCATCGAAAGAATCGCAGATCAGTGTTTCGAGCGATGGTTTGACAGTCCTGTACAAACCCGCCCTAAACTTCGCTGGTACGGAAGTGATCACCTACGTGCTGCAAGATAGCCGAGGAGCGTCAACGCCAGGTCAAATGACCTTTACCGTTACAGCCGTCAATGATCCACCGAACGCTGTCGATGATTCAGCCACTGTTCAAACAGCCTTTCCAACTACCACGATCAACGTTTTGACCAACGACCTGAACCCAGATGCCGGAGAAACTCTGACGATTACTGCGGTCACACAGCCGCCGACCGGCAAAGGTGCGATCGCAATTTCTGCGGATAGCAAGTCCCTGATCTATACCAGCCCCAGCACTAGCTTTGAAGGCACTTTCTCGTTCACTTACACGCTGAGTGACGGAAGTACCCTCAGTGACACGGCCACTGTCAATGTCACCGCCCAAGCGTTCACTCCCCGCACCATTGGCGGTGAGCTGTTTGTTGGCAGTAACGCTGCCGCTAACACCAGCGGAATCGGGGGTATCGCGCTCCAGTTGTCGGGTACCGATTATGCTAACCAACCGGTCAATGCCACTGCGACCGTCGCGCCTGATGGTTCCTACGCTTACAGCAACCTAGCGCCAGGTGACTACACAATTCAACGCGCCGCTCTGCCGTTCCTGCATGACTCAGCGACATCGATTCATGTGGCTTCCGCAGCCACCACTGGCGATCAACTGAACAATGCGATTCAAGTCGGCGGCTTGATGCCAGCCTACTTTGATATTCGCGACTTCTTAGGTTCGACGCCGACCAACAGTCTGACTGTGGCCTTGAATGCCGATGGTAGCCAGAGTTGGTATGCCACTCAAGGAGAGTGGGCCGGGCTGCGATCGGTGGCGGTGCAATCCAATACCGCTGGCGATTCGTTGGTCGTAAACATTACCAATAGCAGTTCGGCGAGTTTGACGGGAACGGTGCCCATCTCTAACGTAAATCGGGTGATGCAACTCGGTCAGCAATCGTCGATGAAATTGCTGCGCATTATCGGCACACCGGCTGAAGCCGGAGTGACAGCCCCGTCCTCCGCGTCACTGCCAATTGTTCCGCCCAATGCGTCGACCTCAGACCGAGCGGTAGGTGCCAGCGACTCGAGCGCGCCCACTGCTTTAACGACGACCGCCTCTGGTTTGCAATTCGCGGTCCTGAGAAACAGTAGCGGCACCAAAGCGAACTCAAACAGCAGCTCAGTCACCGTTGACTACAAAGGTTGGCTAGATAACGGAACCATCTTTGACAGCTCGTATGCTCGCAGCACCCAATCCACATTCCAGCTGAATAGCGTGATAGCTGGCTGGACAGAAGGATTGAAACTCGTCGGGCAGGGCGGCAAGATCCAATTGCGAATTCCGCCAAACCTGGCTTACGGTTCGACGGCACGCGACAATATACCAGCCAACTCGACTTTGAACTTTATTATTGAAGTCACCGCAGTCACCAATCCCGCATCGGGCAGTGGCGAAGGCGAACTGGCTGCCGAAGGCGAATCGAGCTTTGCCAGTCCATTGGTTTCTTCACCAGTGAACACTCAAGTTGCAACTACCCCGTCGAGCGAGCGAAGTGTTTTAACGCCAAGCCAGGCCATCCGACAGCTGCTTGGTTCAACGCCGGTAGCTAACCGTGTGCTGAGTCCAGCGGCCGTTGATGGTGCGATGCAGCAGGTTCGCGCCAAGCCGCAACTCGCGCTTTCGTCGGACTTGGAAGACGTTTTGGCTAGCGAAAACCTGCGTGGCGGCGATTTGGCTTAACTGAGTGAAGCGAAGTCCGATCAGCCTTTTTCTGGTTAAATCCAAGCAAAATAGGCCATCAAACGGCAAAAAACCTGAAAATCCAGCGTTTTTTGCCGTTTTTCGTTGATTGACCAGTTGAAATTTGCGTCCTTGGCTCTTTAATCGTGGGCAACGTGAATTGCACCCGCAGCCAGTTACCATTTTTAGTAAAGGGATTGAAAGTATGGCGAAAGCCGCAGCAGCCAAACCGAAGGCAGCCTCGAAGACTGAAATCTTCAATAGCTTGGCCGAACGCACTGGCCTCACGAAGAAGCAGGTTGCAGAGTTCTTTGATGCGTTGAGCGCAGAAATTGAAAAGAACATCGGCAAGAAGGGACCTGGAGTTTTCCAGCTACCCAACCTTTGCAAAATCGTAGCCGTTAACAAGCCAGCTCTTCCAAAGCGCCAAGTACGCAACCCAGCCAATGGCGAAATGATTTGGGTTGAAGCCAAAAAGGCTTCAGTCGCAGTCAAAGTCCGACCCCTGAAGAAGCTCAAAGAAATGGTCTAGTACCGTCTCTGCTGCCGAATCGATCTTGAGGCGAGCCTGCATAGTCAGTCTCGCCTCATTTCATTTTGCCCTGTGACTCATTTGGCCCTGTGGCCGCTGAATTAACCCATTCCCGCTCATTGTGCTCCGCATATGCAAGTCCCGCTGCCAGTTTCAAATGCTTCCGAGGTGACGTCCAAACCGACGCTATACAACATGGAAGCGGTCGATGAGTTTCGTCGCCGGCATCGCGTTGACCCGCAGCGGCTACGCAAAATGCGTTACACGAATTTCCAAATGCACCAGCCGCTCGAGGTGGCCCTAGGGCGATTGGGCGCCGACGCGGCAGAAGCCGCCTGCGAGGAATTCAATCTTGCACCGCTGAAGATTCACCAGCGACACGACTCGACGATTGACCCTTCCGTAAAACTCGTGATGGAGGCCGCCGATGGCCAACGGATGGAGACGGTCTTGCTGCGATCAGGACCGTCGCGAGCAGCGGTCTGCGTTTCCACTCAAGTGGGTTGCCAAGCGGGTTGTCCGTTTTGCGCGACAGCTAGGATGGGTCTCAAACGCAACTTGACCAGCGATGAAATCCTCGAGCAGATTCTTACGGCGGCGAGAATTTGCCGCCTAGACAATCGACGCCTACGCAACATCGTCTTCATGGGCATGGGTGAACCACTGCACAATGAAGCGCACCTGTACGCTACGATCGAGTGCCTGACCAGTGAATCCATGTTTGCGATTCCTCATCGCCGTATCTCCGTTTCGACCGTCGGCGTGCCGGACGCCATGATTCGACTGATCGATCGCTTTCCTGGAATTCAGATGGCGCTGAGCCTGCATTCGGCTCGACCCGAACTGCGCAGCAAACTGGTTCCTTGGTCGCGGCGGTACTCTTGGGAAGAGACGCACGAAGCCCTCCGCTACATTGCTCGCAAACCCAAGACGCATCGCCAGCAAGGACCGATTATGATCGAACATATCATGATCGCCGGAGTCAACGACCAAGCCGAAGATGCCGCTGCACTGATCGAGTATCTGCAGGGCTTAAACGTGATGATCAACTTGATCCCTTACAACGCCACGGAGTTCGTGCAAGCCTGGCAGCCGACTTCCCGAGAGCGTCGCGGAGAATTCGCGATGCAACTGCGGCAGGCAGGCATCTTTACCACGATTCGCTACTCGATGGGCTCGGACGTCCAAGCCGCCTGTGGCCAATTGGTACAGAAGACCAACGCTCAGCCCTAACGCGGCTGAATATTGTAGCCCAGGGCAAATGAAGTGCCGGGACGGCTCCTAGCGGCGCCCTGGCATGATAAAAAGTGTAGAACGGTTGTCCCCCAACCGTTCAGCCGAAGAGCAACGGACCGAAGTCAACTCACATTTTTCCAACGCATGAAAATGTGCAGATTTCTAGAGTGACTGCCTTTCGCGAGTTGAATCGACTTACCGAAGTCGGATCGCTGTCAAATCAGGGAGAAGGACGTGGGACGAAGTATGTGCCCGGAGGAGATTTGAATGAATAAGTCACTCATTTTGCGCTTCATTTGCGCTTCATTTTTGTCCCGTTTGCGCTTCATTTGCGCTTCACCTATCTCGGATTTGCGCTCGATACGCGCTCGATCATTCCCAGTTTTGCGCTCGACCAATCTCCGCGCCGGGATAGCCTATCCGGACACGAATCCGGCGATACACTGAGTTTCAAACTTCACCCTTCACAATTCGAACTTCTCCATATGGCCAAGAAGAAACCAGCGAGCAAAGCAACGACGAAGTCGGTAGAGACGATCACTCACGCAGAAGACAAGCGGAAGAATATTCCGACGATTGAGTATCGGTCGATGGTCCGGGAGGATCAACAAACGCCGATTTCGGTGCGGTATCCGCGTAACACCGATCTCGATCCGCAGTTAATGTGGCGAGGCAAGGACGAGCAGGACTGGTAGCTAGAGGAACTCAAATGACTTTGGCAGTGACGGTGCGCTTCAATAGTGCCAAACTGTAAGTGTGATTATGGACTTGTAAGTAAGCAGGCCTGAATGCTTCTGTAATAAGAATAACCGCAGCAATGCCGTTACTTGTCCGGTTAACACAAGAACAGAATTTTCACTTCCATTTCCAAGAGGAGAATCTCAGGCCTGTCGTCGTTGAGCATTCGGAGCAGTTTCTTGAGATGCTTTGCAGGGTTTTGCCCGAGGAGCCCGACCTGTGGCCATATGGATTTGATACTACGCTTGAACTACTCCGGACTATTCCATCGATGAGAAGTGATCCTCGATTCGAATCATTGCTGCAGAAATGGAATTGCAGGTGGTAGGGTTGCAGTTCCAACGTTCCAACCTAGCACTCCTAATCACCGTGTACAAGGTTCGAGTCCGTTTTCCCATCGGTTCACGGTTGCGAAGCTCGCGCCGAGGGTTGCAGCCATCGTTTCTTGGGTTCTTGGGTGACGTTCAACCGATCGCAGACATTGCGACGAGCCGTTGGTGCACCATCAGACGGATTGCATTCGACGTCGCGACATCACCTTCGATGCGGCTCGGTGGAGCGAAGGTGTATGGACGCACCACCTCTCGCCGCCGATTCGCAAACGCGACGGAACCCAGGGTGCGGCAGTGCGCTGCGCGACCCTCGGCTATTTTCTTTAACGCTTTCAGCGTAAAAACCGATTCAAAGTAACGATACCAAATCCATTCGTTTTCAGGGGAGCCCCGGGATCGACGTAAGTATCAAGGCTAACTCAACACTACGAAATTAACGGCGTCCCAATTCTAGTCCATATGGCTGTAGGGAGTAGGGTTAGCGATTTATCGCTATTTCCATCCACTATAACGGCTGTTCGTTCGCTTTCCGCAGCAAACGCCAAGCGGATTTCAGCTCGCGACGACCGTCAACGGTGTTAGTAAAAACCACATCGCCAACGCATCAACTTGCCATTGAAGCGGGATGTGTTTTCTCGGTATAAGCCCTGAAGTAATGTGTTTAATTGCGAGGTTTTTTAGAACATGCAGCTACGATGGCTTTCCATGGTGTTCCTGACCGCCTTGACGTGCATTGCCACGGTCGCGAATGTTCAGGCGCAACAGTGGTTGACCGACCGTTCCTTTTCTGGGACACAGTTACCAACACCCCCAGATTTGCCGTCGGTTCCCCCAGTGGTCAGCTATAGCGAGCCGCCACCACCCTTAGCACCGGAGGGCGCTCCATCGGTTTTCGCACCGGATATCGCCACTTTCGAAGCGGTACCCAAGCAGGATAGCCTGGTGTGGTATAACCCCTGGTCATGGATTCCAAAGGATGGATGGAGCAACAGTGCGGAACTGGGCATCAATGGATCGGCTGGTAATTCTGAATCGTTTAGCTTCCAAACCGGTACGCGCTTCAAGCGAAAGACGGATTTCACCTTGTTCGATGTCCGTTTGTCCCACAACAACACCCGGGCCAACGGAATCGAGACACAAAACAATACGCTGCTTTATACCGATTTTGAACGATACTTGGGCAAATCGCCATGGTCTTTGTTCGTGAAGAATGGCTTAGAGGCGGACAAGTTTAAAGCTTTTGATTTTCGTTACTTCATCAACAGCGGCTTAGGCTACAACTTTTACAACACGAAGGACTTGAAACTCACCAGTCGCTTCGGTGCGGGTACTTCACGCGAGTTCGGTGGCCCAGATGACCGTTGGGTTCCTGAAGCCCTGTTTGGTACTGATTATGAACATCAAATTACCAAGCGAAATAAGATCATCGCGAAAGTAGATTACTTTCCTGAATGGACCGACTTCAACAATTTCCGCTTGATCTCCGATGTGTCGTGGGAGTATTTGCTCGACGAGAAAGGCAATCTCTCCGTCAAGCTCGGAGCCCTGGATCGCTACGACAGCACACCGAACGGTCGCAAACCCAACGACGTGAATTACTCGGCGCTGCTGCTGTATAAATTCTAGTTCCGTCGAACTAGTGGAGCGTCAGACTCAGATTTTAGGATTAGCCGGAGTGCGTTAGCACCCGGTTCACGCGGCGAAAACCGGACGCTAACGCGTTCCGGCTGATATACCTAACCGGAAGATTTGAGTTTGACGCTCCACTAGGTGGTCATTCCTAGAGGTGTGGATTGTCGCTTAAGAGCTGCAGGATTTCAGCGCGGACCGGTAGGCTGGGCTGAGCGCCGATGCGCGAAACTGCCAGAGCCCCGGCTGCGGAAGCAAATCGAATGGACTCTTGCAAGTCGTTAGTCTCCGCCCAGCGGACAGCAATCGCGCCAGCGAAGGCGTCGCCAGCAGCCGTGGTATCGACCACTGAGACTGACAAGGCAGGCACGATTTGAAAGCGATCATCAATCAAAGCTGCAACGCCTCGGCTGCCGAGAGTGATAATGACGTGCTGTGCTCCCCGTATTCGAAGTGATTGGGCGGCTTGTTCCGTCGCTGCAACGGTATTGATTGTTACACCACTGATCTGTTCTGCTTCGCTTTGGTTGGGGCAGATAAGATCCACTTGCAGTAATCGCTCAGTCCAGTGCGTGGGAACGGGTGCTGGATTAAGGATAACTCGCACTCCGGCTTGCCGCGCGATCGCGATTGCTTCGATCGCAGTCTCTACGGGTGTTTCAAGCTGGAGCAAAAGGCATTCTGCAGACTGGATTATTGCAGCACTTTGTCGAACATCGTCGATCGATAGCTGGCTGTTCGCACCGGGAATGACCAGGATGGAATTCTCGCCAGAATCTTCGACGGAGACGATTGCCATTCCGCTGGATTGTTGGGAGGTCATGCGGACACTTTCACAATCGATGTGTGCCTGTTCTAGATTTGAATGCATCGATTGGGCGAAAGCATCATCGCCGACGCGCCCGATCATCGCGACATGCCCGCCAGCACGTGCGGCTGCGATAGCTTGGTTTGCTCCTTTCCCGCCACAAATTTCGCTGAGGGAAATTGCCGAGCGAGTCTCGCCGCGTTTGGGTAACTGATGGCAGCGCACCACCAGGTCCATGTTAATGGATCCAAGTACAACGATGCGAGGTTTGTTGGAATCGCGAGCCAAATGGTCGTTCCTCAGTTACGTAGAGCCAAACGAAGTCGCACCCGCTAACGCACGGTCACTCTCGGAAGGAATGACCCACAGTAGGTCGCATCTGCCGGACGCGATCGGGCAGTCCATGTGACTTAAACCCCGGGACTTGATGGATAAAAATGCGTCATAGCGCCAGTCTACTTACGCTAGAATCTCGCGAATCACGTTGCCTTCGACGTTGGTCAGGCGGCGTTGAATGCCGTTGTGTTCGAAAGTCAGTCGTTCGTGATCGAGGCCGAGCAAATGCAAGATCGTGGCATTGAAGTCGTACAGCGGATGGATGTTCTCTACGGCGCGCTGACCGAGTTCATCGGTCACACCGTGGCTGACGCCCGGTTTGATGCCGGCGCCGGTCATCCAACACGTAAAACCATCGGGGTTGTGATCGCGGCCTTCGGCGCCTTTTTGGAACATGGGCATGCGACCGAACTCGGTACACCAAACGACGAGTGTATCGTTGAGCAAGCCGCGCTGTTTAAGATCGCTGATCAGTGCGGCCGCGGGTTGGTCGAGTATTGCAGCATGTTTATCGTATTGCTCTTTGAGTTTACTGTGCCCGTCCCAATTCAAATCACCGGCGCTGGCGTAGGCACCGTTGAAGAGCTGAACGAAGCGAACGCCGTTTTCGATCAATCGCCGCGCGAGGATGCAATTGCGAGCGAAAGCGGCTTTGGTGGGATTGGATTCGTCATCGGCTCCGTACAGTTTCAACGTTTGAGCTGACTCAGTCGATAGATCGCTGATTGCTGGGACGCTCAGCTGCATGCGGGCGGCCAGTTCATAGCTGGCGATGCGGGCCGCAAGCTTGCCGTCGCCGGCGTGTTGGTCGAGGTGCCGTTGGTTCATCCTTTGAAGCAGCGAGCGGGCCGCCAGATCTGCGTCGGGCGATATGCCCGGCGGAACGAGATGCCGGACAGGGTCTTTGGCATTTAGCGTTGTGCCCTGAAATGCGGCCGGAAGAAAACCGGGTCCCCAATTGTTCGAGCCGTTTTGCGGAACACCGCGTGGGTCGAGAATGGATACGAACGCGGGCAAATTCTGGCTTTCGCTTCCGAGCGCGTAACTGATCCAGGAACCGAGGCTGGGAAATCCATCGAGTGCAAAGCCGGTCGATAGAAAATTCTCAGCCGGACCGTGCGTGTTGCTCTTGCTAGTCAATGAATGAACAAATGCGATATCATCGGTCAGCTCGGCGAGATGGGGGATCAAATCGGAAACCATCTTACCGGTTTGGCCGCGCGGGCGAAATTTGTATTGCGGCCTCGCGAGATTGCCTGCGGGACCTTGAAAGGTGACGGATGGCCCGCCAGTAAGAGGTTGGCCGTCGTGCTTGATCAGCTCTGGTTTGTAATCCCAGGTTTCGAGTTGGCTGACTGCTCCGGCACAAAAGATGACGATGACATTTTTTGCTTTGGGCGCAAAGTGTGGTGCTCGAGGCGCGTAAGGGCGAGCGGGATCAATGGACGGTTGTTCTGCCAGCAGTCCGTCTTGATTTAGCAGGCTGGCAATAGCGATCGAACCAAGCGCGGTAGCGGTGCTGCCTAGGAAGCGCCGTCGATCCAGGAAATCCTGGCCAGTGAGTAATAGTGAGTGAGATTTCATCGGCGGACAAATAGGTGCTTAAGGTGCCAAAATATGCTGCAGAGACAGGTTGGGGCACGCGCGCCTCGCGGAAGTTGAAGGCGGAACTGCGGAACTTCAGTGTAACTCAGTTTAACTCGTAGTGACCTTTCTCGTGTAGCGTTACAGTTTTATTTTCGGATCAGCTGGCATGCGTTTGAGATGGTTTAGCTCTGCAAGCACGTTTAACCCCAATAGCGTTCAATGCTAGTGGGGTAAGCTTCCAGCTTGCCAACCAATTGTGTGTAGAAGCCGTTGTCGCACGACCTGTGGTTCCCAACTCAGCCTGGAAGCCTAAGCCACTTCAAAATTGTACGGTATTGCGTTTCACCCGTTGCCAGAAGCTGGGATTTCGAGGGAGTTATTTGCACGCTGCTGATCATTTTGGCAGGGGCAATGCTCCCTCGACCAAGCTCAGGCATTGTGCTACCCTTGCCGGCTCGCTGTGAATCAATTGCAGTTTCGTGACTAAGGGAGTAGTTGATGTTAAGCACGAAGCTGTTCAAGGAATTCGTAGCCAGTGAGCGATCGGGCGCGTTGGTGCTGATGTTGGCCACGGCTGTGTCGCTACTGCTGGCCAATACTTCATTTGGCGAATCCCTTCAGCACTTCTTCCATAAGCCACTACTCGGTATGCCCATCGAGACCTGGGTCAATGATGGGCTAATGGTCGTCTTTTTTCTTATGATTGGCTTGGAGCTTGAACGCGAGATTTACGAGGGCGAATTGTCCTCGTGGAAGAACGCGGCACTGCCGGTCATTGCGGCCATTGGCGGAATGGTTGTGCCCGGGATGATTCATATTTTGATGAATCTGGGAACTTCCACGACGCGTGGCGCTGGCATTCCCATGGCAACCGATATTGCTTTCTCGTTGGGTGTACTTGCAATGTTTGGGAGCAAAGTACCTTACTCGCTGAAGATATTCCTTACGGCGCTGGCTATCGCAGACGACTTGGGAGCCATTGTGATTATTGCGCTGTTTTATACCAAAGAGGTTGCGCTGACGTATCTTTTTGGCGCATTGGGTGTTCTGGCATTACTTGGCTGTTTAAATCGGTTCAGAGTGCATATCCTTTGGCCTTACCTCATTGGCGGTGTGGCAATGTGGTGGTGTTTTCTTCAATCGGGCGTTCACGCCACGATCGGCGGCGTACTGCTAGCTTTTGCCATCCCCTTTTCCAAGCGACGTGAAGATTGTATTTCTCACCGGCTACAACATCGACTTCACTATCCGGTCGCTTTGGGGATTTTGCCGATTTTTGCACTGGTAAATACCTGCATATCTCTGCACGGTAATTGGTATTGGCGACTGCTCGAGCCCAACTCAGTTGGGATTTATGTTGCGCTGGTGGTTGGCAAGCCACTGGGCATTATCGCATTTTGCTGGCTGGCAATTTATTTTCGATTCGGTCAACTACCGGACGCTTTGAGTCGATCGCATTTGGTGGGCGCCGGCATTTTGGCAGGAATAGGATTTACGATGTCGATTTTCATTTCGACTTTAGCATTTGAAGATCAAGAACTGGTAAACCTATCTCAAATATCAGTGCTATTAGCCTCTGCATCCGCGGCGGCCCTCGGAGCGGGCTGGTTTCTGGCGTTCGTTCCTAAGGCAACCGCTACGGATATTGACCCGCCGATTGACGATATGCGCGCGAGCGCGACAAGCTAAACACGGTATTGCTGCGACCTGAGTTCACGGACACGAAGATGCCATCCCTGTCATGGTAAAAACAGAAATTCATTGCTGTTAAACACAACGCGACAGAGTGTGGGCAGGCCATATTGTTCTACCACCGCCGAGCATTCAGCTAACTCGCTAGCATCGGGCTCGCGGTTGAGAGCGAGTGTGAAAACGCGATGTACTTGACTAGCAATTTCTTGGCCGACCTCGGTAGCAACTCGAGTGGCAAAGGCATTGGCCTCGTCGATGGTGAAGCGACTGTTGAAAAGGTTGAGGGCTTGGATAGGTGTCGTCGACACGCGCCGTCGGGAGGTGCTTTGACCCGCATCGGGACAATCAAAAGCACCAAAGATGGCTTCGCGTTCGCGACGGACTTTGTGTGCATAGATCATACGGCGAAGGCCATCCGCTTTAAACGATTCAATGGGCTCGAATCCTGACAGTCCGCCGCGTTTATCGAATAAGTCGTAGCCGCGCCCGAACATGGTTAGGTTTAATCTGCCGCTGACGGCCAACATCGAGTCGCGAATCGTTTCGGCTTCGAGCCGTCGCGGTGGGAAACGCCACAGCAGGCGGCAATCGACGTCCTTCGCTGCAGCGTCCGAATTTTTTTGAATGGATTGTCGATAAGTGGATGAGAGCACGATCATTCGGTGCAACTGTTTGATCGACCATCCAGAACGCATGAATTCAGTGGCGAGCCAATCGAGTAATTCGGGATGCGATGGTCTCGTTCCAGTGCGTCCGAAGTCGCTGGCGGTTTCGACAATGCCGCTGCCAAAATGCCCTTGCCAAATGCGATTGACGATGACGCGAGCGGTCAATGGATTCGCGGGGTTAACGAGCCAGTTGGCGAGCGCTAGGCGGCGATCCGATTCGGCTGAGTCGTTCGAAAGGCTCAGTTCGCCGAGCACTTTGGGAACAGACGGTGCGACTTCGGCTTGAGGTTGTTCGGGATCTCCGCGATTGAGCAAGTGGATCGAATCCGGTTTGCGGAATTTTCCGGCGAACGCCAGCTGCGCGTTGGTGGCCGCAGCGATACGGGCTTCCAGCTTCTGCTTTTGAGCGAGCAAGTCGCGAGCTTGATTGGCTTCATCGGCGGAAAGACCCACCAGCGAAATCGCGGCGGCACCTTTTCGCTGATCGGGCGAGCCGAAGGGATGGCGGTCCGTTGAATCGGCCACAAGTTGCCACTGGCCGGAAGAGTCAGCCACTTCGATGCGGTAGTCCGTTGCCAGCCGATCGCCGAATTTGCCTTCGCGATCACGGCCCCAGACGACTCGCTGGATGGTCTGTTCAGCGGCGAATTCGAATTCGACCCAGCCTTTGCCGACCTCGCTGGACATCCAGCTGCGCGAGTTTCCGTATTGGCCATCGTTGATATGTTTTAGTTCGTGACGGTCAGGAGCGATGTTGTCGCCGGAAGATATTACTTTTGTCCCAAAGCTGGCAAGCGCTATGTTGACTGCGCTGGTGTTGTAGATTTCCAGTTCGTCGATGCAAGGTTCGATCGTGTTGGTTGCATTGATGGTGAACCGTAGGCGGGTAGTTTTAACAGGTTGAAAACGATCGGAGTTGAAGCGAGCGTTGATGACTGAGCGGGCAGGTTGCACTGCGACGAGTTCGGTCATTGCGTCGAGTGTTGGGCCGGCTTCCAAGGTGTAGGCGGTGACAAGCCGGTCGTTAAAATTGCCTTCGCGATCGCGGCTCCAAGTGATTTTGTTGATGTTCGTGGGTTCGGCTAGTTTGAGAAGAACCCAGCCACGGCCCGCTTCATCGGACATCCAGCTGCGACTGTTACCATACAAGCCGTCGTTGATATGCTCGATACGATGGATGTCGGAC
>JANLQO010000402.1:0-7515 GCA_031367855.1 Planctomycetia bacterium
GATTTGGTCGTTGCCGGCCGGGCAAGCAACAACGTAGTCTGGTACGAAAATCCAACCTAGTTTGAGATCGCCAGTTGGTTGCGCAGTACAAGTCCGAAGCGCAAGCGAGTGAATGCGTGCCGCGGATTCATTCGCTTGCGCGTTGGGCGTGTATTCCCCTTGTTTAGCACCAAGTCAAACGATGGGGACAATCATTTGACTCTAAGTTTCGCGCGGCACGGCCATAATGCGACCGCGTTGTAGCCTCAAAGACCACTGGCTCTTTTGTAGTCCGCATCGCGAAATACGAGCAGCGGATCAATGCCGACCACCAAGTACTCATTGGTCTCCTCAGCTTTGTTTACCAACTTGAGCTTGACCTTGAAGCGAGGATGCTCTTGATCTTTAACTTCTTCGAGGATTTCAAAGCGCTCCAACTGTGCACCTGATTGCCAGCGTGCGTCGAAGACATTGAGATTGGGGGAAACCGCGGTGATGGGCCCGTGCTTGGCACCGTCTTTCCATGTCGACAGCGCAGCCTCTATGGCTTGGCGAGCTTTTACCGCACTGGGTTTGTAGCTTGCAACCGACTTGCCACCGCACCCCGGTGAACCGGCAGTGACAAAACACAATATCCCTATAGCCACAAGTCGCCTAATACCATGCATATCGAACATCCACTCTATTGAGGTCGTTGGCGCAACCAGCGCCGGCGCCGAACGGCAAAAAACATCGCTGGAATCAATAAATCGACAACTTCGTCTGCCACCAGGATACCACCCAACACCGGCGCGGCCATGGGGCGAATGACATCCGCACCCACTCCAGTACTCCATAGCAACGGAGCCAACGAAAAAATCATTGTGGCTTCGGTCAATAGCTTCGGGCGAAGTCGATGAACTGCGCCAGCGATTACGCATGATCGTAGCTCTTCGAGCGAAGCCACTTGTTCTAGACCACCAGCATCCTCGAGCGACTTACGCAAGTAGATGATCATGACGATACTCGTTGCGGCGGCCATACCGAAACAGGCCAGGTAGCCTATGCCAACAGCCAGTGAAAATGGATAGCCCAAAATCCATTGTGTCAGGATGGCACCGGCCAAGGCGCCTGGTATCGACAACAGCATCAACAGTGCGTCGGCCAAGTCTCGAAACGTAAATAGTAAAATGAATCCGATGATGGCCAAGCACGCAGGCACCATCCACAATAAACTGGCTCGCGTTCGAGCTGCATGTTCGAATTGTCCTGTCCACTGCAGGCTGATGCCCGATGGCAACGCCATGTTCTTCAAGACCGATTGAGCTTCTTGGACCCAACGGGAAGCGTCGCGTCCGCGCACATTGAGTCGAACATAATTGCAGAGCTGGCCGTCGTAACTCTTGATGGTTGCTGGTCCATCGCGATGTCTTAGGTGCGCGACGTCCCGAAAGGCTAGTAGTTGGACTTGGTTTTCAGCTCTGCTTCCACCCTCTGTAGGCGGGTTGACGCGTAAAGCTAAGGGTGTGTCAAGCAAGTTATCGGCTTGAGGATGTGCGGATGGCTGAATCTTTAGCCTGACAGGAATCGCCGAGTCGTTCCTGGCGGGCGTGATCAAGTAGCCGGTGGTGACCGCTTGCACCGACACTTCAACTTCCGCACGATCCAGCTGCTGCGCGAACAAGCGTTCATTTTGTAAATCGACCTCCAAGTAATCTTTGCCACGAATAGGATCTGCGATCACATCGGCCGCGCCTGGGATATGCTGTAAAACTTCTGCGATTTGTTCGGATGCAGTCACCACTTTGGAAAAATCGTCACCCAGTACGCGAACACCAACTTCGGAACTGACACCTGTCGAGAGCATATCGATGCGATTCTGAATGGGGCGTGTCCACACATTTGCCCAGCCAGGCATCTGGACCGCCGCATCCAGTTCGCCGCTCATTCCAGTGAGCGATCCTTGATCGTGCACCCACAGCCATACGTCCCGGTCAAAACGCTGTGTCGATTCGCGGATGATGCGGTCATAGACAGCGTGCGGCTCAATCAAAGGTAATTCAGAAAAGGAGGGCAGTCCCACATGTTGGTCGTCATGATGCACCGCGGCGCGATCCGCTCCTGCATATCGCGCTGCAACAATTTGCTTTCGCGTGAGAGCAAAATCGGCATCGAGGATCGCTTGACGAGCGCATAATTCATCGACCACAATTTGGGTCCAGGTGGCGCCAGCACGGCGATAGAGCACCTGGTTTTCAGCTTGAACAAAACTCTGCCAGCTTTGTGCGGCATGTGTTTGTATGCGCTGCAAAATGCGAGACTGGTCGTTGTCCGTTAATCCAGTCTCAGTAGGGATCATCGCGCGTGTCAGCTCGCGAGATACGATGTGCACCCAAGTTGCATCGAGCTGCCTGGCTAGGTGAATGCGATCTTGACTATCAATGGCTTCGGCAAATGCTTGAATTTGAGCCGCATCGGGTCGAGCCGCGAGGGGCGCTTGTTTGGCATGGATGCGAGCTATTTCTCGAGCGCAAATCTCGGTCAATTCCACGGCTAACCGCCGTTCGTAAGCTTGCAGCAAATGCCAACACACTTCGCGTTGAATCGCGTCAAACCGTAATAGGCCCGACGCAATGATTGAATCCACCAACTGCGACTCGTGCTGTGCGGCTTCGACCAGTTGAGCTGCAATCATTCGCTTAACGACTGCCGCAGCTTGTCGGCGCGCATCTTGCGGCAGCAAGCGACGCCGTGGCCAACACTCCAACCGCCGAAACTCAACCATTGATTCGATCATATCGATAGGAGCCGGGTCAAAGGCAGTCTCTGCTCGGCCGGCTTTGCCGGTCACCATTTGCACTTCGGGAAATCGGCATAGGATCATGTTGCGAGCCTTGAGGTCATCGGCCGCTTGTCGAACCGTCATGCGAGGTAGGGAAATGGGCATATCCATAACCATGCCTTCATCCAATGGCAATCGAAGCGCAAGGCCGATAGGGCGCATGCTTGATTGCGCGGCCAAGGCCAGTCCAATCGCACCAACGGTCAAACCAATACGGCTGGGCCACGCGGTGGCGGTCAACCACACGCAGCCTACGACCACCACAACCACAATGCGCAGTCCAAGCGAGTTACCGGTGGCTGCTGCGGCCAAGATCATGAGGCTGCCTAAAAGCAAGACGAACAACCAAGATCCTTGACAGACGGCAGACAATACGGGTCGGTAGATGCGGATGACACTTCGTAGAAACCGGCTGTCCTGTTCACTGCGCAATTGTCCGCGGATCAGCTGCCGCGACAAGGCTGGAACCAAGGTTAACGTTAAAATGATAACCGAGATCAAAGTCAACGTTTTTGTCCAGGCCAGTGGTCGAATCAACTGGCCATCAATGCCTCCCAGTGCAAAGACCGGTAAAAACGAGACGAGCATAATCAGCACGGCCAAAACCGCGGGGCGCGCCACCAGAGCTGTCGCCGTGGCAACCAATTGATCGGTATCGCCAGTGACAGGTTGGTCGCCAAATTCGCGTTTCAAGCTAAACGTAACGTTTTCAACGATGACCACCGATGCATCCACCAAGACACCGATCGAAATCGCCACGCCTGCCAACGACATAATATTTACGTGTATATTTGCGCCCGCAAATTTCAGAACTTGCATTCCCACAAATGCGCCCAAAACGGCCAACGGCAACGTTAAGGTGATGACCAACGATGTACGAAAATGACGCATGATCAAGAGGATACAAATGGTCGTTACTAACAATGCTTCTAGCAGCGTGCGGGTCACCGTCGATACCGCACCCGAGATCAAGCGCATGCGATCGTAGCAGGGAGTCAAGCGCATTCCGCGCGGCAGTTGGTCGCCGATGCGCTGCAATGCAGTCATGGCCAACTGAGTTATCCGCAAGGGGTTTTCGCCCGCCTTAAGGTGAATAACACCGCCCACCACTTCATTGCCATCTTGCTCAAAGACACCGTAACGCGGCGCAGGCTGAAGTGTGGCTCGGCAGACGTCGCCCAGCCGCAGCTGTTTGGTGGCAGTAATTTGTAACGGAATGTCTTCGAGCGCGTTAACAAATTGGGCCAGCTCAGAGGATGCTCGCGGTACCTCGCTGACAGGCGGGCGAACCTCGCGAACGACCAATCGTCCGAATTCGCCTATCGATACCCCAGCGGCAGCGAGCGCGTTGGCATCCACGTCGATCTGCACTTCTGCCGTAAAGCCGCCGACACTGGCAACTTCCGCCACACCTGACACCTGCCTCAAGCGTGGTGCCACAAATTGGTCTTGCCAATTACGCAGTTCCAGCAGATCGGTATCGCGACCGGACAGTGTGTACCACACGATCTGCCCGGTCGGAACGCTTTCTGCGGCAATGTCAGGCTGCAAGCCTTCTGGCAGGTGAACCTGGGAATGTGCAACCTGAGCCGCTACCCTTTTTCGAGCGATTGAGTAGTCGATGGATGGGTCAAAAATCAGGTATAGCAGCGAAAATCCAACATCGCTGGTTCCCCGCACACTGATCACACCGGGAATATTTTTAAGTGATTCGGAAAGCGGTCCAGTGATCGAGTCGTGAATCTCGGGGGGATTGTGATTGGGCCAAGGCGTGTAAACCAGAACTTGATTCTCCGAGATATCTGGCAAGGCATCGATCGAAGTCCGAAGCGTGATCCAAATTCCTAAGGCGGCCCATACAGCAGCTAAGACAAAAACAAAGTTGCGAGCGCGGATCACTCCCAATAAGAATCTGGTGAACATAACTTGCCATTACTTAGATGCCCATTACTTAGAAGCTTGTTCGCTGGCTAAACGCTCATCCAGCCACCTCAAGTACTTCGTCGGATCCGCCAACAGTGTTGCTCGGCAACTCGCACAGCAAAGCGCTACCCTGCGCCCGCCGATTTGCTCAAATACCGGCGCTCCCATCGAACCCAACTCTGCCTGAGTCACTGGGCAATAGCGCTGAGCTTCCGCGAGCAATCGGTCGGATGCATTGATTTGTTCGCGCTCACTATTCCAAGTTTCCCCAGTGACCTTGGATCGTCTCACAGGTGGTGGTGGCTCAGCGGTCGCTTGCAGGGCCGCTCCGAAGTACTGAGTTGCAAGGTGCGGATGCAGCCGAGTCTCAGCGTCGACGAGTAAGGTGCCGATTGCCACGACCGATTGCCCAGGTTTTAGTCCAGCATTTACGACTTGCGAGTCGCCTTCGCGCTGGCCCAGTTGAACTGCCATGCCATCAAACATACCGGGCATGGATTCGACGTAGACTATGGCTTCGGTGCCCCAATGCACCACTGCGGTTGCTGGAATTACCAGCTCGGTTTTCGGCGAACTTCCCTGTGCCGAACTTCCCTGTGGCGAAAGAGACTCGCGCTCTTGTACGGCGACTGTACGTACACCCGCCAAGGCGATTCGATAGGGTGACAATTGCATTCGGGCAACTACACCACTGGGTAGAATGGGCATTTCCGTTTTGCGACGGCTGATGAGGTCCATATTGCAAATGGGACAAATCGCCGGCCAAACGGAAACGACGCCGGGATCCATTGGGCAGAAATACTCGGAGCCTGCCGAAACCGTACTGTCAAGCACATAGGGATTCCATCGCGCCAGCAGACGCTCCCAAGAATTGGTCAGCCAGGGCCATATACCGGCCAGCAACCCTAACGCCAAAATGGCGAGCAAAAATCGAAAGCGCAGCTGAATTGCCGAGTATACAGCACGCCAGCCGCTGACAGTCGGTTCATCCACAGGCTTCAAGTCAGATTGCATACCGAGCACCAGCGATCATGGATTGGCGGTAGTTTCAGGCAGCGAGGGCATGCGATGATCCCAGTGCATAAGCAATTCGTAATCTTCGCGGCGAAAAACCCACAACGGATCGATCCCCACAATGATGTACTCGGCTTTGATTCTTTCATCTGGTTGCTTCAGATTCAGTTCAACGGCAAATGTACGACCTGACCGTCCTGCAGTCTCCCCCAATATCCTGAAACTGTCTAACGATCGATGGCGTTGGCTATGATTGTCGGTAACGTGAATAGCGGGTTTGGAACCCGAGATTTCTCCCGCAGGCATGCCAGCTTGCCAAGCCTGAAGCGATTGGGTTAGTGCCGCTTCAGCTTGACCGACTGATGGTAAAAACTTGGCGGCCCGATCCTGGCATCCACAAACCGCTAGTGCGATCCATGCGAGGCAGAATTTACATCGCACTTGGCCTTCGGAAATTTGTCGCCAGACCATTCGCCTTTAGTTCTCCAAGTTGGCAACTTCGCCGCTCGCCCGACTGCCCAGCGCCCGCCACACGGAAAGATCGATGCTGTCGTTGACAAAGCGAATGGAACCGTCACCCAACATTCCTTGTACTCCACCGGTGTGTCTACTAGCCGCCGAAACTTGCATGGCCATATTAGTCATAGTGCCAGGAAATCCAGTTCCGCCACAAGAGTTTTGGTTGGGAGCGGCCACGTGGTTATATTGTGTGCAACAGTTTTCTCCCATGACCCAACTGTAACCCCATTTGCTGGAAAGGGGTGTAGCGGTGGTTGTGTTGATGCCCGAGCAGGCATTGAAGGTTGCGAGCAATGAAGTTTGGTGCGGGATGATGAACAGATCTGTGCGCGGGTTAGGGGTTCCTTGCCCACGGATTTTTTCGCTAAAAAACATGGTGTTCGAAAGACCATCGACTACGTCCGCAGGACGTACCCTACTCAAAAAATAAAACACTCCCGTTTGCGTTTCGGTGGGAGACACATCATTAGCCCCTGCCGGCTGGTCACTGCGATCACACAGCCAGCCACCTTGATTACCGACATAGTTGTTCTGTGCTTGCCAGATATCACTTGGGGTAGAGTCGGAGGGACAGAAGAATCCAGCCACAGGCGTGCGACTGCTGGCAGCATTGACACCGCTGGCGTTACTATAAGCCGGCATAAATGCGACGACTCCGCCCATGCCAGGCGTTTCTGGCGGAAAACGAAAATCGAGCGAATTGTACAGAGAAGTCTGTTCAAGAAATGGCAGCATCAAGGCATGTTGCGACCAACGCGCATACACAGGTGCGCCTGGATAACTAGGACCTTTGCCAAAGGGGAAAACCTTGTGCGCACTGACGTAGTTGTGTAACGCCAGTCCAATCTGCTTGAGATTATTGCTGCACTGCATCCGCCGGGCAGATTCTCGAGCGGCTTGTACAGCGGGCAATAGCAGGCCAACGAGCACGCCAATAATCGCGATGACCACTAGCAGCTCCACTAACGTAAATCCGCCCCGGTTACGGCGGGAATGGGAAGAGTGCGCTTCGAGTTTCATGGCTTGTCCAGAAATAATTGGGAAAAGTGCAAAATGAACAATAATCTCAATTATACCGCGCTCATGTATCTAAATCTCCTCCGAAACACCGGCTCGATGCGAAAAACCGCTTCGTTGGCCACCGATTCCAACGAATTTGCTAACGTTGTCTTCATCAAGACGCCGCGTTTTGATAAACGGCATCGCAGAGTGACACGCTACTCGGGCCACCCGGTACGTGGGCACACAGTACTCGGGGC
>JANLQO010000441.1:0-22709 GCA_031367855.1 Planctomycetia bacterium
GTCGCCGAACTCGAGTATCAGCTTTATCCAGCAGCCATTGACGCGATCGCCGGCGGACAAGTCACCGTGGAGGACCGAAAAGTGATCGTCCGAGCCATCATTTGAATTGCAGCGTGTAAACGTTCAGGTGAGCCAGCGAGCTTTCCGGAACGATTGAAGACAATATTGAAGACAATCGTTCTACAATAGTTTTTTCGTTGGTCAAAGTGCGAACAATGTGATTGCAAAGGAAGAGGCCCGAGATGCAGTTTCGCGACCCGCTCAGTTTCACTCTAATATCCGAGCGAACAATCTCCGCCCAGTGGCTTATTTTTCTGCTAGTCAGTTTTTTGGGAGCCCTCGTAGACGGCCTAGCAGCAGCGGATTCGGTCGTCATCGAGCGTTGTAGCGTATTCGATCCCGAATCGGGCACCATGCTGCCGGAACAGACCATCGTCATTCGAGATGAGCGGATTGTCAGCGTGGCCGGAGCTGATGAGACTGGAAACATTCCCAACGATGCGATTCGGATCGATGGTCGAGGTAAGTTTGCTTTGCCGGGTTTGATTGACGCTCATGTGCACCTCGTGCATGTGCTCGATTTCGCGCATATCACGGGGGACGAGGTCTTGCCTCTCTACTTAGCAGCGGGAGTAACTTCGATCCGCAGTACCGGCGACGAGGTGGTGGCCGCAACGCTGGTCGCGAGATTTGCAGCCTCGCATCCCGACGGGTGCCCGCGCGTCTTTACTTGCAGCCCGCTGCTGGACGCGGATCCGCCGATTCATCGCGACGTGGGATACGCTATCAGCGATCCGGCTAGGGTGCCTGCGTTATTCGACGACCTCTCGTTGTGGAATATCAGGACAGTGAAAATCTACGCTGGCACGGCTCGCCCCGTGGGGCGAGCAATTATCGAAGAGGCCCATCGCCGCGGATTGTTCGTTACCGCTCATCTCGGCAGTTACACCGCGCAGGAGGCTGTGGCTGATGGCATCGATGGACTCGAACACATTTGGTCGGTTTTCAACTATGTCATTCCGCAGGAGATGTCAAAGGAGCCCGGATACCGCGGTAGACTTGATCTTCACAATCCGGTTTGCGAGTCGCTCGTGGCCGAACTGGCAAAGCGAAAGACGTACGTCGATCCGACCCTCGCCGTGTTTCGCAACATGATCTTACTGCCGGACGTGCCGAGTGTTCGAGATCATCCCGACAATCAGCTGGTCCCCGAGCGGCTTCGTAAATTCTGGCCAATCTACCTACAGCGATCGGGCTGTCCGCAGGGTGGGCCGCTCGAAGATCGCCAGCGCGAATTTAGTAAGTATCAGGAACTTACGGGAATGTTGCATCGGGTCGGCGTTCCGCTGCTGGTGGGAACTGACTCACCCGAACCGCAAGTGCCACCCGGCTTGTCGATGCACCAGGAGTTGGAGATGCTCGTGGAGTCAGGCGTGCCTCCGGCTGCTGCACTACGAGCTGCCACGCTAACCAACGCCACCGCGTTGGGCGAGTATACAAGATTGGGGTCGGTTTCTGAGGGCAAGTTGGGAGACATCCTATTGCTTTCGGCGAACCCCTTGGAAGACATACGGAACACCAGAAAAATCGAACTGGTGCTACGCGGAGGGCAAATCTGTCGTCCTACGGAATTGCTTAGCCGTGTCCCCAAGCATTGACTGTGTAGGCTGGGTTGAGGAACGAAAACCCAACAATTAGTGAACTCAGAGGTGGTGGGTCTCGTGCCTCGACCCAGCCTACAGCTACGGCTTGCATTCAATCGCACAGAGCCCTAGCGTGAAATTCCACATGCCGCTTCAACTCGTGCGAGCACTTCAGCAGCTTTAGATCGCGCACGCCTGGCACCATCGGCCAAAATGTCGCCGACCAAATCCGGATCGCGCTCGAGTTCGGCTCGGCGTTCGCGCGCAGGTTGGAAATACTTCTCCGCCACGTCAGCTAGAGCCGTCTTGATTTGTCCATAACCAAAACCGCCTTTGCGATACAGCGCTGCCATCTCGGCGATCTCGGATTCTGACGCCATCAACTGATAAAGCTGAAACAGATGATCGCCTTCGGGTTCCTTGGGCTCTTCCATCGGGCGCGCATCGGTCTTGATCCGCATGATCTTCTTGCGCGCGTCCTTCTCAGGTTCAAAAATGCCAATTGTGTTGTTGTAACTCTTCGACATCTTTTCACCATCGGTGCCTGGCACCTTGGCCGAATCGTTGAGCAAACGTGCTTCAGGCAACACAAACGCTTCACCGAAGGCGTGATTGAAACTACCCGCCAAATCGCGACAGACTTCGATGTGCTGCACTTGATCTTGGCCGACGGGAACCCAATTGGCATCATAGGCCAGAATATCAGCGGCCATTAACACCGGGTACGTGAACAGACCCGCGTCGGCCGTAATGCCTTTAGCCTTCTTGTCTTTGAACGCAACACAGCGTTCAAGCAAACCGATGGGTGTGCCCGTCATCAGTATCCAAGTCAGTTGCGAGACTTCGGGAATATCTGATTGTACGAACAGTGTAGCTTTCTGCGGGTTCAGTCCGAGGGCCAACAAATCGAGAGCTGCATCGCGAGTCAAACTGCGCAGCAACCCAGCATCGCGAATCGTTGTAAGAGCATGCAAGTTGGCGATGAAGTAGTATCCTTCGTGCTCATCTTGCAGTTCGATGTATTGGCGAATCGCGCCGAAGTAATTGCCCCAATGAAAACGACCAGTGGGTTGAATACCTGAAAGAACACGCATGACTCTACTTGGCTTTCACTATAGTTCCGACAGCTTCGCGGACCGAGCCCACGCCAAGTTCCGCCAGGGCGGCTGGCAATTGCTCGACCAACTTTTGACTGATTTTTGGATCGTAATAATTCGCCGTGCCGACCTGAATTGCACTGGCACCGGCAGCCAGAAACTCCATCACGTCGTCGATGTTACCGATTCCGCCGATTCCCACAATCGGAATATCGACTGCGCTGGCAACTTGATAGACGCAACGCAACGCAACCGGTTTGATCGCGGGCCCGCTGAGGCCACCCATGATGTTGCCAAGGACTGGCATGCGACGTCGCCAATCAATGGCCATCCCAAGCAGCGTATTAATGCAGCAAACCGCGTCGGCGCCACCCTCTGCCGCTGCTTTGGCAATCTCAGCGATACGCGACACGTTGGGGGTGAGCTTTGCCAAAATCGGCAGACTGCAATTGTCGCGGACACTGCGAATTACTTCATAGCACATACTCGGATCGGTACCGAAATCGACTCCACCGGAAACGTTCGGGCAAGAGATATTCAATTCCAAAGCCGCCGCACCGCCAGCGCTTTCGATTCGCTTGGCCAGTTCCACGAACTCATCGCGACTCTTGCCAGCCACACTGACCACGATCGCAGCGTCAATAGTTCGCAGGTATGTCAAATGTTGTTCGACAAAGGTATCGACGCCGTCGTTGTCGAGGCCAATGGAATTCAGCAGGCCAGCCGACGTTTCCACTGTGCGCCAAGGAGCGTTGCCCAAACGTGCATTGAGCGTAATCGTTTTAGGCAGAATCCCACCTAACGCAGCCAGATTAACCAGACTTGCCATTTCACGCGCGTAGCCAAACGTGCCGGAAGCGACCAAAATCGGATTGCGAAGTTGCAAACGCCCGAGCTGAACAGAAAGATCGATCTGCGTTGATCGTGTGAGTTGAGTCATCGAGGGTACAGTGTTTCAGTGGCTTGAATGATCGCGGTGGCAACGGTCCGTTTATCGCCTGATACGTAAGCAATCGTACTGCCATCCGCTGCCAAGATTTCGACTTCGTTGGTTAGCGAATTGATAGCGCTCGGGCCGTTGGAGACCATCATATCGCAACACTTGCGCTGCATTTTCACAATCGCGCGAAATCGTAAGTCTTCCGTCTCCAAGGCAAAACCAACGACCCACTGATGGGACAGTTTTTTGTGCGCTGCGGTGGCGACGATATCCGGCGTTTCAATCAACTCAAGTTGAATCGGTTGGCCGCACTTGGTGATTTTGTCTGAGCAGATGCGCCGCGGCATGTAGTCGCAGGGAGCAGCGGCACCGATCAAACCATCGCAGTTGGGAAAGTGCTCGAGAACCGCCGCAAGCATCTCATCCGTCGTGTCGACCGCGACAACTTGGGCCGAGCTTGAATATTGAACTTGCACGGGACCGGTCACCACGACGACTTCATGGCCACGTGCGATCGCAGAATCAACCAGAGCAGTCCCCATACGGCCACTACTCGCGTTGGTGAGGTATCGGACTGGGTCCAGGTACTGACGAGTTGGTCCAGAAGTGATCAGGATTCTTGCCATACGGCCTCAGACGCTTTTATTCTTGAGGCAAGCGGATATCGCTTCGAGAATCGTTTCCGCTTCCGCCATGCGACCTTCACCCTGCTTGCGGCAACTCAACCAACCGCTCTCGGGGCCAATCATCTGCACGCCATCTTTTTTCAACTGATCGACGTTACGGGCAACTGCGGGCTGGCTCCACATCGAACTGCTCATGGCTGGAGCCATCAAAACTTGGCACTCGCAAGTCAAATACAGCGTGCTTAACAAATCGTCCGACAAGCCCCAGGCACAGCTCGCCAAAATGCGGGCAGTAGCGGGTGCGATCAACAGCAAATCGGCTTGCTCCGCCAATTCGATGTGCGCCCCAAGCGGATAGCGCGCATCAAAAATCTCGGTTACCGGAGTTCGTCCGCAAAGAGCAGCGAAGGTGGCTGGTCCAATAAACTGATGAGCATTCTCGGTCAACACGACGTCGACCGAGTGCCCAGCCTGGACCAGTTTGCTAACGGTCGATGCGACTTTGAACGCCGCAATTCCGCCAGCGATGCCAACCACGATGCGAGCCGCTGTCATAGCTCGAGGCTGTCCATGTCGAGCAGATCGCCTTCCTCGGATTCGGTCGCCAGGGTGAGTTCGCCGGCAGCCGTCAGGAAGATCTTGTCCTGAAGTATCTCTTGCAGCACGATTTCCATTTTATTCTCAGATACAAAGTCGACCAATGGGCGGCTGCCACGATTGATTTGCACGAGTCGTTTTTGAATCAGTGTCGACAATTTGAATCGTCCGCCGACCTTGTTAACGATTTCTTCTTCTTTCAGTTCTTCAAGCATGCTTTACTCCGGAAACGTAGGGTTGTAACAAGTGACATATCTCGGCAACCGATTGTTCGACCTCTCGGTTGATTATTTCGTATTGATAGTGCTTCAGAGCTTGCAACTCTTCAGCCGCGACTTCCAAACGCCGGCGAATCGCTTCTTCGCTATCCGTGCCGCGGCGACGCAATCGGATCGCCAACTCTTCAAGAGACCCTGGGTGGACAAAAAAACTGATCGTGTCAGATCTCAACTGCATGACTGCTAAAGCGCCCTGCACATCGATCTCCAAGATCACCCACTTACCCGAATTCAGACCACTATCGACTTCGGCGGCAATGGTTCCGTACCAATCGCCTCTCCCAAAAACCTCTTTGCACTCTAAAAACTCTCCGGCTTCTCTCATACGCCCAAACTGCTGGTGACTTACAAAATGATAATCCCTGCCATCGACTTCACCGGCTCGCGGTTGGCGAGTTGTCGCCGACACGCTTAACGTAAGCGGCAGTGGACAATCGGTGAGCAGGTGCCTGACCACAGTCGATTTGCCAGCGCCCGACGGCCCAGACAGAATAATCAGTTTACCTGCGTCTCCCACATCCTCACTCCACATTTTGGACCAGTTCTCGCATTTGTTCGATGATTGACTTCATATCGACAACCCTTTGGGCAATTTCCGCATCTCCGGCCTTCGACCCGATGGTATTTACTTCGCGGAAAATCTCCTGAATCAGGAAGTCTAACTTACGTCCTTGACTGCACGGATCGTCTAGCAGCGACTGGAACTGGAGGAAATGACTCCGCAACCGGACAACCTCTTCGCGAATATCGGCTTTGTCGGCCATCACCAAAATTTCTCTTACCAAATCCGTTTCCTGAATTTGCCCGCCGATCTCAGAGAGCGATTGTGCCAACCTGCCGTGCAAGCGCAGTTTGTATTCGTCGATCACTTTAGGGGCTCGCACTTCGATCAGCAGCGTGATTTCGCGCAGCTTGACCAACTGCTGCGCAAGCTCCGATCCCATCGACTGCCCCTCGGACAATCGCATACGGTTTAAACATTCCATGGCATCGGTCACCGTCGCCAGGACGCTGCTTGCCAGGGCTTCATCGACTTCGCTTAGTCGTCCGCTGTTTTCACCCACGACCCCCGGCAATAGCAACAGGCTAGCCACCGAAACACCGGAAGCGGTGCCTAACTTGGCGGCGAGCGCCGTGCATTGGTGGAAATAAGATTCCAGTACCGATTCTTGCAGACAATAGTCGCTGGCTGCGGACTTGCCCGAAAGATATACGCCGATCTGCAACGAGCCTCGTCGCAGCGATTGCTTGACCACAGATTCAATTTGCGGTTCCAAGCCCGATATCGCGTCGCTCACGCGCGTTTGAATTTTTAGAAATCGATTGTTGACTGCGCGCACTTCGACAGTGATTTCAGTCTGGTCGAAAGGTCTTCGCCCCTGACCTTGCCCTGTCATACTTAGCAGCACTGTTTCAATTCCAAAAAAGTCTCAACCATCTCTGGTTCAAGCGAGTTGTAAAACGATTACTTGGGAGCAGGTGGAGTTTCGGTACCCGTGGGAGCAGCGGGTGTTAACTCCGGAGTCAAGCCGCTGGGTTTCTGGTCACTGGGCTTCTGATCACTGGGCTTCTGATCACTGGGCTTTAGATCAGGTAAGTCCGACTTTGGCAAACTCAAATTTGGCAAGTCGAGCTTCGGCAAAGTAGAGGTGTTTTCGCTGGTAGCGGTTGTTCCGCTGTTCCCTGTTGCCCCCAAAGTGCTTTTGGCGACGGGACGATCCGAACTACCGGTTTGCGGCAGAGCGCGATTGCGGAGCATAAACACGGCCGTCGCGCACAACAGAATCCAGGCGGTGGCCACCCCGATAGTAATTCGAGTGAAGAGGTCACCCGCTTTCGTACCAAAGGCGCTTTGTCCCCCTGGACCTCCCAGAGCTCCGGTCAAGCCGCCGCCGCGGCCGCGCTGTACGAGTACCAGCAGAATCAAGAAAGTCGACAACACGAAAATCGTGAAACCGAAGAAATACTGCGCCAATGCACCTATCAACATGTCAACATCCTTAGGGAACAGAGCAAATCTGTATGTTAGCTTTTCTTAAAGTTAAATCGCGATTAACACTAGGTTTTGACTCAAAAGGGGTCTGACCCTCTCTGGGCACGTTCTTATGTCAGGGATTTTGCATGCTCTCCAAAGGGTCAGACCCCTTTCGAGACAAAGCCTAGGCCGCCGCAGCCTCAACAATTGCCGCGAAATCCGCCGCTTTGAGTGATGCCCCGCCCACCAGAGCACCATCGATATTCGGTTGGCTTAGCAATTCAACCGCATTGTCAGGCTTTACGCTACCGCCGTACAAAATGCGAATGGAATCCGCGATAGGCTTGCCAAAGAAATCGTTCAGTAGCATTCGGATTTGGGAGTGAACTTCTTCAGCTTGCGCTGGCGTAGCTGTCTGGCCAGTACCGATAGCCCATACCGGTTCGTATGCAATTACCAACTGTTGACCTTGGTCAGAAGAGAGTTTCGCAAGCGACCCTTTCATTTGAGCCGTAATGACTTGTTTCGTCACACCCGCTTCGCGCTCTTGCAGAGTTTCACCGACACAAACGATCGGAGTCAATTCGCTGCGCAGAGCAGCCAAGATTTTTTTGTTCACCGTCGCGTCGGTTTCGCCGAGCAGTTGACGGCGCTCGCTGTGCCCCACTATCACATAGCGACAACCCATATCTCGCAGCATTCCGCCGCTAATCTCACCCGTAAAAGCGCCTTCCTTCTCGTGGAACATATTCTGCGCTCCCAGCCCTATGTGGCTGCCTCGCAGATTGCTCCCCACGTCATGCAAATAGACTAGTGGCGGACAAACCGCAATTTCAACGTTGCCAACATTTTGCAGTTTATGTTGGAGCAGATGGACTAACGACAAGCACGAATCCCTAACCAGATTCATCTTCCAGTTGCCAGCGATAAATGGCTTTCTCAACGCATTTCTCCCATCAATTCTATTTTCCTTGTCACATTCGGCGGACGAGTGTTCGCCGAAACCGGACGCGGACTGTGCGGTTTCCCCACAGACCCGCGCCCGACTTCGATTCATCGAATACTCAACTCCGCTGGTGTCGAAACCTGTTTACCAAATAGCCGGGCAAGAGCTTTCATCTGAACCATCAGTGCATCGTATTGAGCTGGGAGCAGGGCTTGGGGTCCGTCGCTCTTGGCAACTTCTGGGCAATCATGAACTTCGATATGTACACCGTCAGCCCCGACAGCCAATCCCGCCAGTGCACAAGCCGGAATCAGATCGGGCCTGCCCGTCGCATGACTCGGATCGACGATCATCGGTAAGTGACTTAAACGCTTTACCAGAGCCACAGCCGCGACGTCATAAAGATTGCGAGTGGCACTATCAAAACTCTTGACGCCGCGTTCGCACAACACAACTTGTGAATTGCCTTGCGAAAGCACATATTCGGCGCTCATCAACAGATCGGTAACTGTGGCGGACATGCCTCGTTTGAGCAGTACCGGCCGGTGCGTCTTGCCAGCTTCAGTCAGCAGCACAAAGTTCTGCATGTTGCGGGCACCGATTTGTAACATGTCAGCGTACTCAGCCACCATTTCCACGTTGCGAGGGTCGGTGACTTCGGTAACCACCGGCATGCCATGTTTGTGCCCTGCCTCACGTAGAATTCTCAGGCCTTCTTCGCCCAGTCCCTGAAACGCATAAGGACTTGTACGAGGTTTGAAAGCACCGCCACGAAAAATGTTCGCACCGCTCGCGGCAACCGCTTTGGCGATGCGGTCCATGCGATCTGGTTCTTCGACCGAACATGGGCCAGCGATCATCGCCAAGTATCCACCACCAATGCTGACTCCGCTTACATCCACAACACTTTCGCGAGGATGCGCATCGCGGCTGGCCAGTTTGTAGGGTGGCAGGACAGGAATCACATCGGCCACCCCGGGAATCGCGCGTAAAGGAGCCTCGCGCGTTTGTTCCTCGTCGCCAATAATGCCCACAATTGTACGATGTGTGCCGCGACTTAAGTGAGCTTGCATACCCATGGCTTGCACGCGCTCCACGACGTGGGCAATTTGTTCGTCGGTGGCATCGCCGCGTAGAATCAAAATCACTGTAAGTACTCCAAACGCTTAAAATTAGGTACTTAGAAACGAGGTTACTGGCAATGCTGTGAATCGGCCAACCCAAATCACTCACGGCGTCAGTCCGCCACAAAAGCGATTTTTCGCGCCCATATTAGAAAACTCACTAGTCTATCGCTCATCCGATCCTACGTCGAGGCGTTTAGGTTACGATAGGCGATTTGATAATAGTTACTTCGGCCTTAACAACCCACCCTAAAGTGCCTATTGCTTTCGCGAAGGCAGGGAAGCGCGGTAGATTGACCGCCGGCTGACGACCCAAACCGCCTATTTTTTCCGAATTCGTTGACAGCAGAATTCATGCGTAACTATATTAGTGCGTGTGGTCGAAGGTTTTGTCTCCGCCAAGTGCGGAGGAGTGCCTGGATCCGCTTGTCAAATTCCCGTTCGCTCAATTTCGCCTTTTCTGATGGGACGCTTCTTCCGGTTCTTGCCGGCAAGAGTGCTCCCGCCCGAGGGATTCTCGCATGACACTGCTGGGAAAAGTATTTACCGGTTTGCTATTTTTGTTGAGCGTTATTTTCTTCACGTTGGCGGTTGCGGTGAACGCATCGCATGTGGATTATCGCAAATTGGTCAAAGATCCGGCCACGGGCTACGAAGCTCGGGTAAAGAAAGCGGAAGAAAAAAACAAACAGCTTACGACCACTTTGGAAGATACCAAGAGCGAACTTTCGATCGAGCAAGCCGCTCGTCGATCAGCTCTTGGCGCATTGCAAACGCAAATCGAACAGCGTGAATCCGAACTCGCCGCTCAAGAAGGTGAGTTGAAGAAGTTGCTGGCCGCACACACAGCTTTGGTATTGACTGAGCAGCAAACACAGCAGGACCTCAACGCTCGCACCAAAGACAATGAGACTCTCCGCAAGCAAATCGTGGATGCCAGAGAAGACCGCGACCAGACATTTGCACGCTATACCAAGGCCCTTGACGAAAAGACACGCTTGGAAGGGATGTATCAATCGCTCAACGAACGCATCCAACAACTTGCTTCGGATTACACGGGAGCCAAGGAGCAACTGGAAATCCTCGGACTCAAGCCCAACTCACTGGTTCAGGGTGCTCCTGAAGCCAACGGCGAGGTCACTGCGGTTAGTACCGGTGGTTTGGTCGAGGTATCGTTGGGTCAAGATTCTGGCATGCGTGAGGGCCTCACATTGGAAGTCAGTCGAGCAGGTCAATATTTGGGCCGCTTGAAGATCACTCGAGTTAATCCTGGCGCTTCAGTGGCACAGATTTTGACAGGCTTCCAAACCGGATACATTCGCAAAGGCGACCGGGTCGATACGAAGCTATTCTAAGTCTCGCCTTCCAACCCTCGCATTCCCAACAATCCTTCGAATCCTTTGAACCGAGTAAGCATCATGAGTAGCGGAAACCAACCACGACAACCGTACTCGGTTTATACCGTGATGCTGATTGCATCCACGATATTTATGTTGATCGCATGCATCCTGATGGGCATCGAAATGTACCGTTACCCCAGTGGTGTTTGACAGTGGGGTAAGCTACCAGCTTGCCAGCTTGCAACTCAAATTGCCAGCTTGCCAGCTTCCATCTTCCAGCTTGCCAACTTGCAACTCAAACTTTCCACAGCACATCCACGAGCACACGTTCATTGGCTCGCAATGCAATAGTGCAGCTATCGCCAGCCACGGTCAGTTTTCCAAGTCTTCCGCCTAGGTTGTCGACGCGATGGGCTTCTGACACATCGCGAGGGCAGCGAATCACAGCGTTTGCAGCTTTGCCTTCGGTCTCTGCCAAGCGCAAGCGTTGCCCCACGAGCTTGCCGGCTTCATTTACCAGCGGGCCCTCGAGATCTAGCTTCGAATTCTTGGCATCCACACTGTACATCCAACTGCTCTTATTTTGGACTGGCGACGCAACAGATAAGGGGACTTCGAACTGACGATCTGTGAATTGTGCAGCAGCCTGTTGCGGGTGTGGCAAGTCAACGGCGATGCCAAAGCGATGCGTAACTTCCGTTTGGCCGTTTACTGCAATCAACGTTTCAAGAAATCGATCTTCGAAACGTCGATGGAATTCAAGACCTCCGGTCAGCAGATACGTGCGATATTCCGTTTCATCAATTTCAATCAACTGCGGTGCAATGCAGATACCCCGGGCCCAAGGTTCGCGAGATCCGCTGGCAAAAGTCCGAAGAATTGCGGATTCTGTAGGCCAGGCAAAACGCAGCACGTAGGCTGACTTCCAAGGGTCTTCGGCCAGCTGCGGCAAGTCATGTAACCGCGCCGTGACCTCCAGCACACGACTGCCACGCCACGTGGAAAAGTCGATCTGAAACCTGCCGACCATTTCGCCCTGATCAAGCAATTGCCCCTGAGAGCGAATCGAACTAAACACATTGGAGTTAACCAGCGTTTCGACGCGATCTGCCTTCATTTCAGAGTGCCGGAATTCCTTGCCGCTAGTTTCACGCCGTGCCAGCGAAAAACTGAACCGATTGCCTCGACGACCAGGCACATGGAGACTCCGCAAATGCCCTCTTTGCGCATCAATCTGTGCTTCAAAGAACTCATTCTGAAGTAAGCCACCGGCTTCAGCCAACGAACGCTGTTTCGACTTGGCAGAAACGCTGTCGCTTACTCCGGCCAATACGAAGCCGAATTGAGGTGCATCGATCAATGTCACGTGGTCACCATTGACCGTCCCCGCTGCGTGCATGCAACTGGACTCAGGTGCAAGCATTTGTTTGCTATTCAAGTGCACTGGGACGCGCGAGGCACAACTATAAGGATTGAGAATAAGTCGAGCAGACTCCTGAACTTGACCCATTTGATCCGCGATTATCGCCTTGGCGCCGGGCGCTAAGTGCTTGACAAGTCGATGCAACCACGAAGATTTAAGCGCATCCAGCACCTCACCGACACTTTCTGTCTCGCCTTCGGCGGTAGACGGATCTAGCAAGGCATCGATGCGATCCCACAGGAGCGACAGGTCGGGTGCCCACAACGCCAGTGGCGCAGCGCTATGAGTAGGCGTGTTGGCTTCGCCATCAGCTGGAGCGATAGTCGCGGGGACTTGGTGATATTGGTCAAGTTGATAGGCCAGGTTGGCTAGGTTCTGCACCGCATTCGCAAGACTTTGTAGCCGCTGATAGGCTTGCGTGCGATCGAAAAACTGCGCGATGGACAACTGACCAGTTGTGTTGAGCCAGTCTTGGTGGAACTGGTTCGCGGCCAATCGTTCTTGGTGATACGAAGCATCGGTGTTTTCAAAGAAATCGTCTGCCAAAACCCATTTCCCCAAAGCGGGCGTGCGTTTGGTGATCGCCACCAACAAATGGAAGTATTCGCAGTAGCGATTGGGCCAGTGAGCGAGCACGAGCGCGGGAACCTGTTCACGATCGAGGGATTCTCCCGCCTTAAGACCGAGAACGAGAAAACTTGATGGGTCAGCCGCATCGATGACTTTGGGGGTGAGTGCGGGTAAGAATGTTCCATCGGAGGCTTCCCAAGAGATCTTCGCTTGTGTCCCTTGAGGGTAATCGCCGCTATCCCAAGCAATTAACATACAACCGATGAAGCCGCTGCGTCTTAGGTGCAACGACATGTCAGGCACGGCACCAAACGAGTAGCGCGAGAATACTTTCGGTTGCGCTACCCCCAGCTCCGAATAAGCCTCGCGAGCGCGCGCCAAATCGCGCCGCACGGCGTCAAATGACATCAGGGGATGCGGTCGCTCTTGATCGAGCCCGCCGACGAGCACGCCGGATCTTTGGGCCAGCGTCGTGTTCAGTAACTGCATCGACTCAGGTTGCTCGTCGCGCAACTTGCGAACCAGCGAAGCGCTGGCGAGCAGCGAGGTGGGCGGATGCGAGCTACCAAGCTGCTTCTTGAGCGAAGAGCCAAGTGTGCTGGGTGCGAGCAACGTTACGTCAACCAAGTTTACGTCTAAGGAGTAGTAATGATCCCGTTCTTGGCCAAGCTGATCGAAGCAAGATTGCAGCATGCGATCGGCGGTTTCACGATCATCGCTGACCGCCGCTTGCGCGGCTTGCAAGGCCTGATCGCTGAACAGTAACTCGTCAAGGTTGCTGGTGTAGCGTAACTGCCGCGTCATCAGTTGGACTTGCAAAAACGCATAACCCAAGGCGGCGAAATCTTGTCGCAATGCGTCCACCGTAGCATTGCTCTGGTTCAAGCCAGTCGCTTGAAGCAACTCGGCTTGAAATTCCGGCCAAGGTGCTCGAGCGTTGACGAGCAGACTGCCAGCAGCGGAGACTTCATCGCGAAAACCACTCCGCAAAAACGACTCGCTGGTGCCGGGCAGGATGAGCAGCAGGTCATTCAAATCAACCGGCGGATAGGCAGCTTGTTGCCACCGCGGCGCGGTGCAAATGGCTGCAATGAGATTCGGATGCCACAACGCGACCCAACCTGACAACAACGCATCCGCCTGATCGCGAGCCAAGGAGCGTGGGAAATCGTCCAGACCATGGCCGGGCAACAACAATAGGCACTCACGCAGTTTCATCTAAGTCCTCTAAATCAAGTTTCTGGCGGCTGGGGTTTTCTGGCGGCTGGGGCGGGATTTCAAACTTCGCTCCCATGAAGGGAATGCGTGCGGCGACGCGGAAGTTTACTCAACAATCCTCAAGTGCGGGGATGGCGAGGTCAAATCGGGTTCTTTTTTCCCTGGCCTAGTTGCCGCTAGTCCTTTTGTAAACAGGGGCGTGGATCGAATCAAAAATTCCGCCAGCGGTCGAAAGGGGAGGCTGGAGAGGCTGGCTAGTCGGAAAAATTGGTAAAAGTGTCGCTAGAACCGCGGAGAAATTTGACAGGTGGGGGCCGAACTCGATACAGTTAAGGGAGTAGAAGTCTCATCACACAAACTCTCATCAGCTTTCAGGTTCGTTATTCTACTCTGAAGTCGCGAATTGAGTTAACCGGTTGCGCCAGAATAGCGTCCACTGAGATATCCTCTGGGATACCTTTGGGATACCCACTGGTGTTTACACTGGACGACAGTTGGGGTGATGGGATGGGTCAGTTTCCATTAGCTTAGGCGGTTGTTCAAATGGCGAAAAAGTCGTCGGTGTGGGGAATCGAAATCGGCCAGAGCGCGATCAAAGCGCTGCGCTGCCGACTGGACGGTGACACAGTTGTTGCTGAAGCGTTCGACTACATTGAATACCCCAAGATCCTAAGTCAACCTGAGGCGGAGCCTGAAGTGCTCGTGCGTGAAGCACTTGAGACCTTCGTTAGCCGCAACGACCTCAAGAAGTGCAGCGTTGCTCTAAGCGTGCCTGGCCAAAGCGGCTTGGCCAAGTTCTTCAAACCACCGCCTGTTGAACTAAAAAAAATCCCAGACATCGTTAAGTACGAAGCCAAACAACAGATCCCATTCGATTTGAAAGATGTTATTTGGGATTACCAGTTGATGTCCGGTGGCGACATCTCGGATGGATTTGCACTGGAAAGCGAAGTCGGTTTGTTCGCGATGAAACGCGACGCCGTGTTCCGCGCTCTCAAACCGTTGCAAGCTGCCAATATTGAAATTGACTTGCTGCAGTTGGCTCCGCTTAGCATCTACAACATGGTGACCCACGATAAGGGACTGACCAGCGAGGACGTGCCCTACGATGCCGAGAATCCACCCAAGTCAACTGTGGTTTTGGCGATGGGCACCGACGCGACCGACTTGATCGTCACCAACGGATACCGCGTTTGGCAGCGCAGTATGCCGCTAGGTGGTAATCACTTCACACGCCAGTTAACCAAAGATCTGAAGCTGACGTTCGCAAAAGCCGAGCACCTTAAGCGCAACGCGATGGAAGCGGACGATCCCAAGCTGGTCTTCCAAGCCATGCGTCCAGTCTTCAATGATTTGGTGACCGAAGTCCAACGATCGATGGGCTTCTTCCGAAGCTTGAACAAGAAAGCTGAGATCGGTTCGATATTGATGTTAGGGAACTCGGTCAAGCTGCCGGGCTTGGCACAGTACCTGAGCAAGAACCTGGCGATGGACGTGCAAGTCATTGATGGTTTCGCTCAACTGACCGGCGATGAAGTCATTACCGCGCCAGCGTTCAAGGAACACTTACCTGCATTTGGTCCAGTTTATGGTCTCTGTTTGCAAATGCTCGGCAAAGGTCCGGCGCAAACCAATTTAGTCCCAACTGAGATTTTGAAAGAGCGGCTGATTCGCTCGAAGAAACCATGGGCCGTTGCCGCCGCCGCACTGCTAATGCTCGGCTTTGCCGCCAACTTACTGCCCGCCAGCAACCGTTGGAAAAATGTGCATCCGGACAAATGGAAACAAGCCATGTCCGCTGCGGAGAGTACGAAGAAAACCAGCGATTCCAAAATCACCGATGACAAGGCGCAGCTCAATCAAGTCGAACTGCTTACCAAGATCGGCAAAGAGGTCAGCGGTAATGCCGATCGCAAGCTTTTGGTGTTGGAAATGATCAAGACCCTATACGATGCGCTTGAACGCGATCCAAACGTTGCAGCGGATCCTTCGCCGCTAGTGCTTCCCTACGAAGATCGCACTGACCTGCACATCACCAAAATCGATTCGAAGTACTTTGAGACCATGTCCACGTACTTTACCGATAAAGTCAAAGCGCTATACGAGGAAGACAAACGCACCCGTGAGGATCGACTTGGCCTAACAGTGGCAACCGACGCGTCAGCCGAAGGTGGTGAGGCAGCCTCTACCGATACAGCAGCTGCGGCACCAGCAGCTGCGGCACCAGCAGCTGCGACAAAAGGTACCGCCGCGTCCGCCGATGCGAGCGCCGATAGCGGCGACGCCATGTCTCAACCGGGATGGGTCATACAACTTAATGGATACCACTACCACAACGGGAAAAAATACAACGAGACAAGTGACGAACTGGAGGATTTTGTACTTAAGAGGTTGATCCATCGGTTGGAAACCGGAAGCGTAAAGTTGCCAGGACCGGACGGGAAAGAACACGAATTTACGTTCAAAGAACTTGGAATCACCAACGCTTTTGTGCTCCCCTCATTGCCCAATGCCTTTGACAAGAATCACAAAGTTGCGAATCCCGAATGGATCAAAAAATACGGTAGATCAGCTACCGCTGGTATGGGCGGCGACATGAGTGGCGGTGGCATGGGTGGCGGAGGCATGGGCGGCATGGGTGGCCGCGCAATGGGCGGCCCTGGCGGTGGAATGGGCGGTCCTGGCGGCGGGATGGCTGGCGTGGGAATGCCTAAAGAAGATCCCGAATGCCCTCAGTTCTTCCCTGCTCCACGATTTAGTTTTGTGGTGCAAATGTGTTGGCAAGAGAAGCCGTTGAGTGTTCGTATTGCGGCTAAAGAAAAGGCTGCAGAAGAAGCCAAAGCCGCAGCGCTCGCAGCAGCAGGTCAGCCCGCCGAAGGAACTACGGTTGCCGAAGGAACAACGTCGGCTGCTGAAAGCGCTCCGGCTACTGAAATTGCTCCGGCTACCGAACCGCCAGCCAATGAACCGCCAGCCAATGAACCGCCAGCTAATGAACCGCCAGCCAGCGAGGTGACTGCGCCTCCCGCAGAACCAAGTGCGGAATCGCCTGCCGAGGGTGCAGCACCAACCGCAGATGGTAATGCAGTTGGTACCGACCCAAACCCGAATCCTTAATAGGGACTCAAGTACAAAGGCTACGGCGCGAGAAATCGCGCTTGAGCAAAATTGACAGCAAAATTGAATCGACGAGAACCATTAACGGTCGCCCTGGGAGAATGAACTATGGATCAGCTGAAAAAATTCATGGCGCAAGTCGCCAAACACCAATTTTGGATCATCTCGGGTCTGTCTGTGGTTCTGGGAATTGTTGCCTTCTACTTGACCAGTTCCACCTTGAGCAAGCTCTACGCGGACCAGGCGGCGGCCCTGGATAAACTCTATGGGGACATCAACACGGTTAGTTCCGGCATCGCCAAACATCCCAATGATCTTTCAAAAGCCAAGATGGGCAACATCATTGCTGACGTGCAAAAGGACGTCGAGGCTGCTTGGCGGCTGCAGTACGAGCGACAAACGAAACTGCTTGTCTGGCCCGAAGCGGCACTCAACAATAAGCGATTGGTGGACAAGCTGAAGAAGTATAGTCCCATTGAAACGACGTTAACTTACCCAGAAGAACCGGTGGGTTCATCGGCTCTGGTGAAAACTGAAAAGGAAGCCTACGCGAGATATTTTACGGATCAATTGCCTGAGATCGTGAAAATCATCGGCTGTGAGTGGGTTGGCAAAGCCAACGAAAATGCCGCTGCAGCAGGCGGCATGGGCGGTATGGGCATGGGTATGTCTGGCGGAATGGATGGCATGGAGGGCGGCATGGGGATGGGTGGAATGTCCGGAGGGATGGGCGGGATGTCCGGAGGGATGGGTGGGATGTCCGGTGGGATGGGTGGGATGTCCGGCGGGATGGGCGGCCCTGGTGGCGATATGGGCATGATGGGCCCAGGAATGCTGCATTCGAATGATCTGGTCATTTGGCGCAAGCCGAGCCAGGACGAACTTATCAACTCAATTCGACTTTGGCGCGGCACGTCCCCAACCATTTATGAGATTCTTTACACCCAGGAGAACATGTGGATCCTCGAAGGCATCATGCGCATCATTGCCAAGACCAACGAGGGTGCAAAAGCTAACTTTCAAACTTCGATCAAAGAGATCGAGTTCATTCGAATTGGAAAACCTGCCGTAGGTCGAGCGGGAACCATTGATACGCCGATGGAAGCACCGGCGGCAGGCCAAGGTGGCTACGGTGGCATGGCCGACGCGATGGGTGGGGGAGACAGTATGGGTGGCATGGAGGGTATGATGGCAGGCATGGGAGGCATGGGGGCGGAAGGTGGCATGTCGGGTAAAGATAGCACTGCATCGGCCTCGGGATCCGACGGAGAAGGCGGGGCCGTGGTCATCTCGATCGATCCGGCAGCAGGTCGTTATGTCGATTCAACCTATGCTCCGCTTTCAGGAGAAGATCTTCGTACCAAAATGCAAAGCGAGTCCCCGGAAGACGCGTACTTCGCAGTTGCCAAACGGGTTCCTGTGCGTTTGCGATTCAAGATGGACCAACGCCGAGTCCCACAGTTTCTCGCCGACTGCGGAAACGCCGATTTGATGCTCGAGATTCGCCAAGTCCGACTGGGTGAAACGACGCCCGCCCCAACAGGTTCGTCGGCGATGGGAATGGGAGGAATGGGCATGGGTGGAGGAATGGGTGGAGGAATGGGTAGCATGGGTGGAGGCGGACGTGGCGGTGTGATGGGCGGCATGGATGGAGGTGGTGGCGACGGTGGTTATGGATCCGGTGGCATGGATGGAGGAATGGGTGGCATGGGCATGGGTGGAATGGGAATGGGCGGCATGGGAATGGGTGGTATGGGCATGGGTGGCATGACTTCTGCCAAGCCTGCTTGGGAGATGCCCGTCGAAGTGTATGGCGTGATTTACCTTTACAACCCCGTTTCGATTAAACGCCTCGGCCTCGATAAAGTCACTGAAAACACCGAGGTTGCTGACAAAGTGGAGACACCCGCCGTGACCGAGCCAGTGCCCGTGGCGGCGCCCGTAGCGGCGTCCAACGCGGTGCCGGGAAATCCAAACCCCAATGTGCCAGCGCCTGCCAGTGGGGCACCTGCTAGCGGGGCACCTGCCAGCGGAGCGCCTGCCGGCATTGCCACGCCTAATCCAGCCGAAGCAAGCGGTACTCAAGCGCCCGCCAATCCGCAATAGTTGATTTCTTGTTAAGCGTTTCGTTCAAAGAACTAGTGTTTGGAAACCAAGGAGTAACCCAATGTTTGGCAAGAAAGATAAAGCAGAGAAAGTAGAAAAACCTACTAAAGCTGCGAAAGAAAAGGCACCCAAGGCTCCTAAAGCCCCAGTGAAGGCCAAATCGAAAAAGGGGAGAGCTTCATCGGGCAAGAGCGGTCCAAACTTCTTTGCGTCCCACATCGAGAAGTTGATATTGGGTCTCGTCATAGCTGCCGCTGGTTACGTCGTTTATGACGGCATTAGTCGCAAAGGCTATCCGTCGGACCGTGCGCCCACCGGTCTAAATCAAAGCGCTAGCCAGGTGCTCCAGCAAATTTCCGTAGATCACAATGCAGAGATATTTGCGGAACGCGAAGTCAAACACGCTTTTGTTCCCGAGGTCGAGAAATCGCGTCGTCCGATCGATTCCCGCGAGTACTCGATGGGTTCGCTTAGGGAGTCGTCCAGCGGTCCGCGCGAACTTCGCGGCGATCCAAAAATACTCGCCCCTCAACAATTAGTGGTGAAATGTGTCAGCGGTGCCATTGCGGTAGAAGTCCCTAAGGATACGCTCGATCCCTTCGAAGCCTTCGAGGATGCTCCGCGCATCACCGCCAAGAAGCCAAAACCCAATCGAAATACAGAAAAGGATGAAGATGATGAGGATAAGATCAAACCTCCGGCTCGACGCCTGATGTCAAAATATGATCTCGGTGCTGCCAACGGAGCTATGGGTGGAGGGATGGGAATGGGAGGAATGGGCGGCATGGAAGGCGGTATGGGAGGCGGTATGGGAGGCGGTATGGGAGGCGGTATGGGAGGTGGCATGGGTGGTGGCATGGGTGGTATGGGCCGCGGAGGTGGTGGCATGGGCGGCGGCATGGGAGCCGGTGGCATGGGCGGCGGTGGAGGAGCTGGCGCGGCTGGTGGAGGACTGGGCGGGGCGAAAGATCTTGGCCCGAAAACCAAAGTTGCTTCTCAGGCTGCAATCTTTGTTGCAGCAACTGCACTAGTAAAGCATAAGGAAATGTTCGACGAGTTTGAGCGCAAGCTCAAGAATTCGGGTGACTATGTTTTTAGCCGCGACACACCGGTCTATTTAACTTTTGAGATTCAGCGCGCAGACGTCACTCAGAACCCCATTCGTGAACTGCAAGAGAAGGAATGGAAGACTATTTCTGATGGCACGAAACAAGTTCAGATGCAAAAGAACTGGGCTATCAAACCACCCTTGGGTAAGCCGGTACCCGAGATCATTGATTTAAACGCACGGCATGCAGGTCTGACGATGCCGATCCCTCCGATCCTGATCAAAGACTACCGGGACTTCTGCAAGCATCCGGCCATTGATTGGGTTTGGGATACGAAGCGGTTGATACCCCCACCAAGACGAAACGACAATAAAAAGAATGACGAAGGCCAAGATGATATCCTGCCAGGTCAGAACACTGCAGGAGCCGGCGCGGCAGGTGGCATGGGCGGCATGGGTGGTATGGGAATGGGTGGCATGGGCGGGATGGGTGGCATGGGAATGGGAATGGAAGGCGGAATGGGAATGGACGGCATGGAAGGCGGAATGGGAATGGATAGTAGCTACGGCGACATGGGAGGTATGGATGGTGGCATGGGTGGCATGGGTGGTATGGACGGCGGAATGGGCATGGGCGGAATGGGAATGGGAGGAATGGGCGGCATGGGTGGTGGCATGGGTGGTGGCATGACGATGAGCTCGGGGCCGCAACCTGAATACAAGATGCTTCGTTTTTACGATATGTTGACTCCCCAAGATATTGGCAAAGTCTATCGCTATCGCGTCCGTCTCATTATGCGTGATCCCAATTATCCCGAGCGAATTAAGCGGCGCGTGGCGGGTGAATATGTCGACTTTGATATACCCGCTCCTCAGCCAAATACATTGGAAAAAGAGGTTTTCGATCGCGTTACAGAACAGCGCCACATTGATGACGCTGCCCACAAGGTGAACAGCAAGGCTCGCCGCAAGATGCTCGAAACCGATTGGAGTGAACCGAGCGAGCCTCTGCGGATCTCCGCTCGATATGAGGCCTTCGCAGGCCTTGGATTTGATCCTGCAACCAACCCGCGCCCCTCGGCGGTGGTTGGAGATTCAGAAGCGAATCTCGTCGCAACATTGATGGATCAAGTAACAGGGGCCACCTATGCCAAGAGTTTTGCCGATGTTCGGCGCGGCAGCGTGTTGAACGCTAAGAAAGAGTCTCTCGAGTTTGTAGTGCCTGCAAACCGCATCGTGAAAAAACGCGAGCTCCAATTTGCGTCCAACAGTATTGTTGTAGATATGCGCGGGGGCGAGGAACTGGGCGCCAGCAGCCGGCGTGACGGCGACCCACTGGCAGCCAGTGGTGAGGTCATGGTAATGCTCGGCGATGGCTCGGTGCACATCACGAACGATATTGACGACACCTTTAAGTATCGCATGTACACGTTCGCCGATGAACATGAAGCCGCTAAGAAAACGGGCGCCAATGGTGGCATGGGTGAAGGCGGAATGATGGGTGGCATGGAAAGCGGCGGCGGAATGGGGGCCAGCATGGATGGTGCGGGTGGAGGTGGAGGTGCACCTGGCGGTCGCGGCGGTCGTGGCGGCAAATAGTTCTATGGTGTTTTCAATGAACCCAAGTGTGGAACGGTTGTCCCCAACCGTTCTGCCGAAGGAAAACGGACCGAAGTGGGGGCGCAGCGATCATTGCTTCGGTGCTTGATAGACATCGCCTAGCGCCTCCGATAGTGCGCGACTGTTTTTGATGTCTTCCGGCCAAAGCGTCCAGATGGAAGTGCGAGCCATCACCTTCGCATGGAAATCTTCCAAGAGTTTGCTACGTTTCTCTTCCGACATTTTCTCGCGGATCTCGGCCTGAGCCACGTCAAACGACTTCTTGTATCCAGGTTCGCGTTCCAACACTTCGATGATGTGAAAACCGGTTTCGCTTTCGATTACCTGGCTCAAACGCCGTAGCGGCAAGGAAAAAACCGCTTGGTCGATGACGGCGGATTTGAGACTACCCGGTGTGGTCCAGTCGAAGACGCCCCCTTCGGCCGCAGTGAAGCCTTCGGACTGCTGTTTGGCCACAGCCTCGAAGGGCTTGCCTCCCAAGTAGATTTGGTTGCCTAAATCCTTAATCATGGCTTCCGCTTCGGTGCGCGGGTGCTTGTTAAATCGAATGCAAAGTTCGCGCCATTTGGCGCGCGCTGTTACGTTCCATTCTGCTGCGTGTTCTTGATAGTATGCCCACAACTCGGCACGACTGAACTCGTATTTATCGGGGACGTACTTGCGTTCAAGTTCTGACGATAGGACTCGTTCCGTAAACTGAGTTTGCAAAGCTGAGATCGACATCGACCGTTCATGGAGTTTACGTTCCAGGGCCGCAAGGTCATCCACTTTGTACTTTTTCTGCATCAGTGGAATCTGCTTGTCGTGGAAAATCTGAGCTGCCTTGGTGGTGACCTTGGCCTGCATTTCGGCGACTTCTTTGGGTGCTTTATTGCCAACCATGTCGCGAAAAAACTCTTGATAGAGCGCCTTGATTTCGACGTATTGCGCTAGCACATCGCGAATCAATTTGGCCTTAAGCTGCTTTTCTTGTTCGGGAGTAATTTTGCCACGGTTCTTCTCCAAGATAGGTTCAATGAACACCATCATGTCACCCGCCAA
>JANLQO010000448.1:0-34259 GCA_031367855.1 Planctomycetia bacterium
GTTCGTCGAATCGTTTTAGGCACACATGATCAACTTCCCATTCCTTACGAACTCCTCGCTTTTCAAATAGTTCAAAGAGCACATCGGGAAGCTTGACTGTTGCCATATCAATCGCTTTACGGGCGGAAACTGGTGGCGATGAGTCAGACTCAACCCACTTGGGAGTTGCTTCAATTTCCTCAGTTGAGATTGTGTATCGGACTGCCACCCCGTTTACTTTCGCGGGAAAACTAGTTTCCCCTCCAAACAATTGCATTGCAGGTAAACAGAAAAGTAACGCGAAGAGCATTCCAGAGCTAGAGTGTTCCATTCGTAACCTTTTCGTCAGGCCTTGAGGTCATTTTCGCCCAATTTCCGTCACAACAATTCCAGTTTAAGGTAAACAAACGCATTCCTCGCGTAGGATCCTTATCGTCTCTCCAAAAGCTTGGAGTGTTGCCAGTTGATGGAAGCAAACCTGGAGAAGTTGCGCACTCGTCTCCCATGTTTGCTCCCTGAAGGTAAACTTGATTAATCTCCCACAAACCTCTTACTCCCTTTTTTCCCAAATCACCCGTCTTGTCGATTAAGTAAAACCGAACTTCTCCGTGTTGTGATAGTGCGCCGCAAGATTGCTTTGGTGGGGTATCCACTGCCCTGTCGGTATACACGGTTGTGCCATGAGCTTTTTCGTCATTCTTTTCAACGTACCATGCTTCAAAATACGAATAGGATTTCCTTCGTGGTACGCCACAATGTCCGCATTCACAATCTGCCTGTTCGCATTCGACGGTGATCTTTTGCACTATATAACCTGCATCTTTAATTCGCGTTTTTCCATTGCCTCTGTCCAGAAGAAATTCCCACCGCTGCGAATGCGGGGCACCGCACTTACCAGATTTTGGGACTCACCGGGATCAATGATTATGCGCGGCCAACCGAAGGCCCCTTCACCGGTAGCGTCCAGTCCAGTAAGCGGTCCACAATGCAAAAATAAGAAAACACTCAATCCATCGCCATACCCAATCGGATATCCGAGACGGATACCGCGATTTAAACGCGGTTATTGCGAGTCACGGAGAGACTTGCCTACGTGATATCACTTGGTAGCGGAACTATCAGTCAATCTTACTTAGGGTTAGCCTTTTCTACTTGCTCGGTCGCCCAGGTGCAGGCGTAGCCGATCGGGTAGGGAATGCCTTCGTTAAACTTTTTCAAGGTGGGAAGGCTATCCGCAAATCCCATTTCCCCGAGCGCCAGAATGCAGCTGAATCGGACAAGTTGGTCCTCGGGCATGAAGGGCGACAAATCTGCGATGCGCTCGAATAGCGCTTGACGCAACGCGACATTGTCCTTGCCCTTGTTAAGTTGTCCCAGTGCCCAGATGGCTGATGCGCGACTGGGGTAACCTAACTTGAAATCGTTCTTCGGTACGTACTTCATCAGCAGCTGGTGCACGGGTTCATACTTGTTTCGTCCGAAGGCTTCAAACAGAAAACTCAAACGGATCGTGTCGCTCACATACAGAGGCGGTCTGACTCCGTTTTCCAACAAGAAAGCAGTTGCTTTTTCCACATGGGGTTCAATGCTTGCCAGGATCGCTTCGTCCTGTACTAATTCCATCACCGCCCAGCCAGCGTACATATTTACCTCAGGTCGCGGATGGTCGAGCAATTCAACCATGCGTTTGCACCTCGACCGATCCTGGAGGTTAACCGTCATGATGATCGCCTGTTCGATTCCGGGCCAGGGTTCCGCGCTCAAGTGCTCGCTAATGAATTCATCGACGAGTGGACGGTGCCCATCGATTGCCTTTTTGACTAGTTGATTTCCTGCCAGGCGTCGAATGTCCATATTGCGATCATTCAACAATTTTGCTTGTAAACGAAGGCTTGCTTCGTCGGTCAATTTATCCAAATGATTCAGCGCCAGCATGCGCATGGTGTTATCAGCATGAGCGACCATCTGAACTGCGAATTCTCGCGCCACATCAGGAAAGTGATCCCACATAGCCTGCGCGGCGACAAACTGTGCCTCATTCGATCCCTCATTGAAAATAACTCGCAATTGCGCCAGGGTCTTGTCACCCATGTGCTGCCTCAATATTTGGGCGGCAAGTAAATGACGGTGCTCAACGTCAGAATCGATAACCTGTTGTGCCAGATCGTTTAAGCCCTCCTGACGCAGCTGTCCGAGCGCGATGGCCGAAAGGTGCCTGTTAATAACTGTTGTCGGGTTAGCTCGAAGCAAGTCCTGCAATAGCCCAGTGTCTTCACTTCCGCCGATTACGGCCAAGCCATCGATCGCCATCGCAATATCAGCTGGCTTGGCAAATGGGTCGCTCAATCGCTTGCGCCAGGTTTCGATCGCGATAGGGCTTTTCCATTTGATCAGCCCCCGCTCGACCGTCGAACGCATCAGCGCATCCGCTTGAGCAACCTCCCAAAGCTTCGCCGCGTGTTTTCCATCCCCGAGCAGCGTTGCGGCGGAAACTATCGCGCGTCGCAATTGAATCGGCGCGTCGGTATCCGTCACAAGCGCGTTCAGCAACTCGAGCGCGCGCGCTTTCTGCTTAAAATTAGGATTGTTGTGCTCGCGACAAATCATTTGTGCCACGCGCACACGATCTTGTAACTGAGCTGAATTCAGGGATTCGACGTCAAAACGTACCATCTGCTCCGTGGTGGGGTGCGACCAGATATCGCCGAAGTCAGGAGATATCTCCCAAAAATGTTGCAGAGGCTTCGTCCGTTGCCCAAAGCAGCATTGAACCAAACAGTTTTGCGAAAGGAGCACTGTCGACAAGAACAGTAATATGCGTATTTTCATTTTCATGTGCATTTTCAACGTGCCTACTTTGGGTTGGCCTTTTCAATTTGCTTAGTCGCCCATTCGCAAGCATATCCTATGGGAAAGGGGATGCGTTCGCTAAATTGCCTCAGCGTTGGCAGACTATCCGTAAATCCCATTTCCCCAAGCGCGAGTATGCAGGCGAATCGAACAAGATATTCTTCCGGCGGAATGGATAAGACATCCGCAATTCGCTCGAACAGAGCTTCACGCAGTTCTTTGTTGTCTTTTCCATGATTGAGTTGTCCGAGTGCCCAAATTGCAGACGCTCGGCTGGCATATCCCAATTTGAAATCGTTCTTCGGTACATAGTTCATCAGCAGCTTGTGCATCGGTTCATACTTGTTACGGCCGAATGCTTCAAACAGGTAACTCAGCCGAATTGTGTCAGTATTGTACAGAGGCGGTCGTACACCGTTCGCCACCAAGAAGGCAGTGGCTTTTTCCACATGCGGCTCAATGCTCGCCAAAATCGAAGAATCTTGCGCTAGCTCCATCAAGCCCCAACCGGCATGCATATTGACCTCTGGTCGAGGATGTTCAAGCAGATCCAGGAATTTGGTACATCGAGTTAGATCTTGAAGGCTGACTGCCATAATGATCGCTTGTTCGATTCCCGGCCAAGGTTCCGCATTCATGTGTTCCGTTACAAACTCGTCAACCAGTTTTCGCTGTCCGTCAGCCGCTTGTTTTATCAGTTGGGTTCCAGCCAGGCGGCGGACGTCGATGTTGCGATCATTGAGTAGTCTCGCTTGCAGCCGCAGACTTGCTTCATCGGAGAATTTATCGAGCAACTGCAGTGCGAGGATGCGCATCGTGCTATCAGCGTGGGTAGCCATTTGCGGAGCATTTTCGCGGGCAACTTGAGGGAAGTGAGCGACTAGCGCCTGCGCAGCCACAAACTGAGCGACATTCGAGCCCTCATTGAAGATGTTCCGCAATTGCGCAAGCGTCTGATCTCCCGTATGGTGTGCAAGCAATTCGGCGGCCAGCAATTGACGCTGATCGATATCCGAATTGAGTACCTGCTGAGCCAATTCGTTTAACCCCTCTTGGTTCAGTTGCCCGAGGGCAGTGGCAGCCAGATGACGATTCGTTTTGGTTGTACCATTGCCGCGCAACACTCCTTGCAATGCCCTAGTGTCGTGACTTCCGCCTACGGCAGCTAAACCCTCGATGGCCATCGCAATTTCTGCGGGAGTGACCAACGGGTTGGTCAATCGCTTGCGCCAAGCCTCCAGTGCCACAGGACTCTTCCACTTTGTCAGCGCTTTCTCAACGGTCGTGCGCGAGAGTGTGTCCGCTTGCGCAATTTCCCAGAGTCTCGCGGCGTTCGTGCCATCGTCGAGCAGCGTGGCCGCAGAAATCATCGCACGTCGCGACATAATTGGCTCTTCATTCTTTACTAAACATGAGAGCAGCAATTCGAGCGCGCGGGCTTTTGTTTTAAAGTTCGAGTTTTTGTACTCGCGGCAAATCATCCGCGCGACTTCCACTCGCTCTTGCAACTGCTTCGAATTGAGCGATTCGACATCAAAATGGATTAGGCGCTCAGGCAATTCGATCTTCCAAATATCGCCGAAGTCGGGTGATACCTCCCAAAAATGCTGCAGCGGCTTGGTCCGCTGCCCGAAGCAGCATTGGACAGCACAACACTGCGATAGGAACACGGTCGACAAGAACAGTAGTTTGCCTATTTTCATTTTCAATCGTTGAAAAGGGGCCAGAGCGCGAAAAAAGAGCTAGGAACCTTGTACAAACACTGGCTAATCAGGCCGAGTCATTCGCAGTGTTCGGAATCCGAGAATCGCAATACAAACCAGCGACAAGCCAATGCCAATGTACCAACCCAGTGGCGTCAAATTGTATTGTTCGAAACCAGGTGTTTTCATTTCAGCGAGCGCGATGGCTGCAGGATTGAATAGTAGCGTTCGTTCCACTAACAATGGGCCGAATGGTTTTCCGCGTGCCAACCATACGAGGAGAGTCCCCGCGAATAGCGTCAACAGAATTGCATAGCTGGTAGCGGTTGCTACGGCGGTCGTTTTACAATAAGCGCTTACGCACGCACTAATGCTAGTGACCAAAGCGATAGCAATTAACAAAGAAATAACCACGTTGCCCACTTGGCCGCCGATGGAGGGCTGAATGTAGCTCATCACGACATACCCAGGCAGTGTCGCTAGTAATAACAGCAACAAGGTCCAAACCGTACTCATTAACTTGCCAACGATAATTCGCATCGGAGAGATGGGTGAAGCTCGCAGCAACTGCCAACCACCGCTTTCCACCTCCGCCGCGATCAGGTTCGCGCCAAGACTTGGTCCAAGTAGCAAGAGCAAGGCTACCTGCATCAGTACCATCGATGCCGCGATGCGCTCAACGCCCCAACTGACGGTTCCAGTGGCCGCAACCACCGTTAGTAGTAAGGAGACGATGCCACCCGCTGCAACTAAACGCAACAGCCAATGCAAGCGTCCGAACTTGCGAGTTCGAAACTCCTTGACCATGACAGGATTGAGCCACCAGGCAATTCCGGACTTGCGTCTTTGCGGATCGACAAGATATGCCATGCGGCGCGTCCAACCGCCTGCCTTTGTACCATCTACGATTTTTCCAGTTGGCCGCGCGCGATCCAACAACAGCGGATCTAGCTTCATTAAAGTTGCAATGGCCAACCCGAGCGTGATGATGCAACTTACGACAAGAAATTCCGGCCAGCCAGTCGATATACCAATTTCGCCTGCCTGTGCTTGAGACCCTGTAATCTGTTGTAAGGCAGGAATCGGTGACAGTGCGGTCATCCAATGGGCAATGAACGATTTAAAGCCAGTCAGTTTACCCACCAGCACCGTGGGGCCGATCGACAGAACCGCGAGCGCCAAAACGGCCGCATAGGTCCAACGTAAACTTGCGTCGGCGGATTGTGAGCGCACGCTAATCCACAACCCTAACGCCGAATACTGGATGGCCATTCCGGTTAGCACCAATAGAAGTGGCCCGATATGTCCAATGAGCGAGATGCCACCCATCGCGAAACAAGCCATCAGCGCCGGCAGGCTGACAGAGAATATCAACATTGACAGCAACACATTGCCGCAGAGCTTTCCAAGGTAAATTTGCAGGGGAGTCGTCGGGGAGTTGAGTAACAAAGTTAATGTGCCACGCCGACGTTCGGTGACAAATGCAGTGGCCGGAAAAGCAGGAATCAACATCATAATGGCAATCGCAATGGCAAATGCGACGGGACGAAAGACTTGCAGCGCTCCCTGGCTGACCAAGTCAATGGTGGCATCGGTCGGCCAGCGCATCAACACCAACATTGACGACATCACCGCCACGGCGATTACTGCAAACATGGTTTTCGGACTGCGCAAACGATCCAACAACTCACGCCGAAGGATCGGATTTTGGAATAAGGGGATACTTGTCACAGTGGTTCAACGATTGAAGAGTGATGAAACGGGTTGAATACGAACCTTTGTTCCGCGCGCAGGTATCAGGCAGCAGGTATCAGGCAACAGCGGTAATTTGTTTATCGTCAGCGACCGATAAAAACGCGTCTTCGAGATCGCTCGCTACTTCGCGGAATTGTGAAACCGCCACGTCAGCGACGACCAGCCGATTTAGCACTTCAACCAGGTCTGCTTCAGAGCGCGACGTTGGAAAGCGAAGTACACATTCCGTTTGGCTGACCGTAACTGGTTCCGATGCAAGCAGACATTGTTTTAGCACTCCTTCAGCTTTGGGCAGATGCTCGGCGGTTGCTAATTGCACTTCGTAACTGCGTTGCGGGCACAAGCGACTCATCACATCATCCAGCGAGCCGAAGGCCTGTAGCTTTCCGCCAGTGATAATGGCCACAGTGTTACAAATACGAGCCAACTCCGGCAAGATATGGCTGGTAACGATGAGCGTCTTTCCTTCACCGGCCAAACGCAGTAGCAATTGTCGCATTTCAATTCTGGCGCGCGGGTCTAGACCATTGGCGGGTTCGTCAAGAATAAGTACCTCCGGATCGTGCAAGAGCGTTCTCGCAATGCCGACTCGCTGTTGCATACCGTGGCTTAAGCTCTCCACGAACTTATCTTGCATATAATTCGTATCGGTGATCTCCATCACATCAGCGATGCGTTTGCGGCGAACGCTACGAGAAATTCCAAAGATTGCACCAAAAAAATCTAAATACTCGTGGACACGCATGTTGTCATAGGATCCAAACCGGTCAGGCATATAGCCCACCAAGCGTTTGATCTTCGACGCATTTTCGCTGCAATTAACGCCGCCGATGAAAGCCGATCCAGACGTGGGCCGCGAAAGTCCGACAAGAATTTTTATGGTCGTTGTCTTGCCTGCTCCGTTAGGCCCGATGAAGCCCAAGATTTGGCCTCGGTCGACATGAATCGTCAGGTCGTTGAGCGCAACGAAGTCGCCGTATCTTTTGGTGAGGTTTTTCGTTTCAAGTACATGGTCTGACATTACATATTCCAAAGTCGATGGAGTGAATTTGAGTACTTCGAGCGTGATTCAAGTGGATTATTTCTGAGGGTTTGGAACCATGCGATGGCGGGGCAAAGTCCGTCCGTCGACATTGAGTCGCAGGTGCTTGATGCGCCAACTGACAAAACTGCTTTGGGCGCTTTCCAGAGCCTCACCGCCAGAGATTTCGATGCGTAGTACCAAGCGACCATCCCGCAAGTCACTCAGGACTCGCGCGTCATCGATAGTGCTCTTCCAAGGGATCGATGGTGCATTCAAAGCAACCAATTCGATCGGACCACCTTCGCAGACGCACAACAGTCGCACTTTACGATTGGGAGCTTTTACATCCCAGTCGATCGTGACCGATTTAGCCTCGAGTGGCACAGCCTCAGGAGGCAAAATAAATGCAAAGTCTGCTTCCGTTGCCAAGGTCGCTTCATTTATAAATCGGCCTGTGTCCTGCCGAAAAATCGAAGATGCGTTCTTAATATTTGCATGTTCAATTCGTATGAGCGAATACGGAATGCGGACTCGCGAACCCACCTCAGGTGTCGCCAGGCGAACCGGTATAGTAACTAAGGCTGTTCCTCGTCGCTCAATATCCACATTCCACTGGGGTGCTTGCGGCCAAAGCGCCGTCCAACCGCACAGCGTCCGCACCGGGATCTGAGCCTCTGAAGGGTTCTCGAACAGTTTTGCATAAAGCTCCGCTCGCCGCCGCTGCTCATCGCTGACGATGGTGTCCGTCGTCCAACGTTCGCCTTCGGCCGGTAAATTGCCATCGATCAGTAATCGCTTTCCGCCATCAGTGGGCTTTCCAAGCGATGGTGATCCAGCCGCCATGTTGACAACGCTATCTTCCAACGGTTGAGCTAATTCTTGCGGAAGTTCAATGCTGAGACCCTCTTCGGTTAAATTGGCCTGCGCGACGAAGGCTATTTCCGGTAGCGCCAACTGCGTATTGTATCTCCATGTTCCTGCCGGCCAGGCATTATTTGTCATACGCCAGTGCTGAAAGTCTTCCGTAGCGATACTGCGAACTCCGGTTTCGATCGTTGACGATGGGATTGCAAGTCCATCACCTTTTCCAATTAACTCCATCGATCGCGAATCACTACTGTATACAGCGGCAGCTTCGCGCAGATAAGCTCCGCTCGGTGATTCGATTTGCACTAATTGTAAAGCCGTAACCATCGCTGGAATATCGCGCCGCTGAAGCACCGAGGCGACAATGAGCGGCACGGAGGCGACGAGCGCTAAGGTCGGCGCAACCAATCCCAATTTAGGTATCCCGCCACCGAGAAAGTGCCAAACACCAAAAGCGATCAAGCAAACGCAAAAGGCTAGTAGGATAACTCCAACTAACGATCGCGAAACCACTGGATTACCGATACGATCGATAGGATACGGCTCCTTGGCCATATCCAATGGGCGCTGGGCTTTCTGATTGTGAATTTCACTTGCGAATCCTGCAGCCCACATGGACATCGTGTACGACGATTGCTCAACCGGATCGAGACTTTTCTGTGTCTTGCGAGGTTCAATCCAACCGGAACTCGATAACGTCGTCAATAACAATTTGCCTCGACCAACCGACATCCAAATTGCCGCTGGCCAACCGTCCACCGAATGGGTCACGACACCCCCATTTTGTACAACGCGCTTCATCTGTATGTAGTCATCGCGGTCCACTGTTCGGTCTTGGGAGGCGAAAGAGTTACCGCTGACCTCGACCTCAAAACGATTCAGATTCACCGTCGCAATCGTCTCAATCTGTTGGTTTTCTGGAAGCAAATCGCCAATGGCGTCGGTATCCACACGGTCTAGCATGATCCATATGCTTCCACCACCCTGCAAGAATTGTTGCATGACAGTGACATTTGCCGCATCTTCGAAGTAATAGGGATTTGCAATTATCAAGAGGTTGATGCAATTCCAATCGGCGAGATTCAGCGGCAGTGGTTCTGAATCTAAGACTAAACATCGGCGCGTGAACATAGCATCAATTCGCGTCGCGACCGCCAATTCGTAGGTGAAAAAAGGCTTGGTATCGGGCCATTGCCAGTAGTTGGCAATCGGCGGCTCGGCATCCATGACGATCGCCGTCATGTTTTCCTCTTGAGGAACTTGCAACGTCAGCTTGCGCATGACGGGTTGGTCACCACGCTGCACCATGATTTCGCGATCACCCTGCATCACATTCAAGGTCATCACGACTTCCAGCGTCGGCTTGGGTATGACACTTGCCACTCGCAACTGCATGTCATAGGTTTTTGTAACGCCCCCAGCCAATTCGATGCGTCGACGGTCTTCTTCGCCAGTTTGACCATCGATGCGACCTACCAAGTAGCCTGTCGCCGCAGTCTTTGCTGAGTTGCTGACCTCACAACGAACAATGAGCACACCGTTTGGTACCGCGCGTGTCTGTGGTGTCACTGTCATTGCGACAATGGAGAGCCCCTCGTAATTGTCGGTTGGCTTCGGTGCCGCTGCTTTCGGTGCAGTTGCGTTCGGTACCGAATCGGTCTGTGCTGTGTCGGTTTGTCCTGTGTCGGTCTGTGCGAAAACTGGGCGCGGACCGTGAAACAAATACAGGCCACAGCAGCTCGCTAGCAAACAAAACAGATAACCGCCACGGATTCTTTTGAGCTTAGCCATTGAGCACTAGTTTGCAAAAGTTTGAAATTGGGAAAGGCCTAAGCCGGTCGCCTTGTGGGGGCGCAAGCTTACCATCGGTTGGATAGTCTGCTCTAGATTCTACCGCAATGCAATTGGTGCAGTTGTTGACTCGCTGTTTTTTGGCCAGTGCTTCGTTACCCAGATAAACGGAATGTCATCTTGGTGTGGCATCGGCCTCTAGCCTGTGAATCGGATCGGCAAGGCCATCCCAGTTGGAAGCCAATGCCACGTTACCCTAAGTGAAAAAGCACTAGTCACAGTGAGCGATTTTCGATACTCTTGCGTGACTGCGATTTTAGTGGCTTTCGGCAAGGAGTCTGACGTGTCAACGCTGGTCAGTATTCTTCGCGCGGTGCATTGCCGAAGCACGCATCATTTCTTTGCGATCGATGCACTGGACCGGATTGACACGCCTAACGGCCGCCGCTTGGCCAGCGTCTTATTGGCAAATTACGAGGAGTACTTGAACGGTGCCAAGGCTCCAGATGCAAAATTCAAGGACTTCCAAAACCACGTTATCCATGTCAGCGATAACAACTGGGGCGGAGCCCCTAAAGCATGCGAATCTTGGCTCGCACGCGTCATCGAAGACATGCACCACTCTAACTGGAAAGCTGCGGCCTATTCGATCGGCGTGCTCAGTCACTATTTCACCGACCCGTTCATGCCGCTACATACCGCTCAACATCCAGCGGAAGCTGTAGTGCACCGGCCGCTCGAATGGTCGGTCTGCAAGGCTTACGATTGGATTTTCAGAAGGTGTACTAATCAAGTTTCCTTTCCGCTGGAAGTCGGCCCCGGGTGGATCAGCAAGGCGGTATTGGTGGGTGCCGCTATTGGGCACAAACACTACCTGCCGCTGATCGAATTCTACAACTTGAGGATGGGCGTCAAAGATCCGCCAGCTGGATTGGATGCGAGGTCGCGGGCGATTCTGACAGAGATCTTTGACTACGCGCTCACCGGATGGGCGCGCGTCCTCGATCGCATCGCGGCACTCGCGTTCGTCGAAATTCCTATCTGTCCCCTGACGTTCACGACCGTCATGGCAGCAGTCGATGTACCAGCTGCTTGGGTGGTCAGCCGATTTACCGATGCCGTCGAACAGCGCGCGGTGAAAGCCATTTTCGATGAGTATCAAGCGACCGGGCAAGTTGTCAAGAATTTGCCACCAGAAATTCGCGCAATCGCCAGCATCAAGCCGCTTCCTGAGGCTCTACACCCCGCTCAGTTTGCGCCCACGATCCATGAGGTGACGGTCGAAAAATTTGTGCTGGAACATCCAGAGCCGATTGTATTCACAGCTCGGGTGAAGGAAGAAAGTGATGCGCATCAAACTGAAACGGTGGCAAGTGCGACACCCGTGACTGCCGAACTGCCGGAAACGAGAGTGATGCCCGAGCCAGCCATGCCATCGATGCGCAGCGCCGCGCGCGTCGATTTGGATTCCGATATCGTGGATGCACCCTCGATCGGGCCCAAGACTGCGACGCGATTCTACCCACTAGGTATCAATACGATCGGCCAATTCCTGGCTGCATCGCCAACGGAGTTGGCTGGTCTGCTGAATGTTGGGTGGCTGGACGAACGTGTGCTAACCGACTGGCAAGATCAAACGCGGTTGGTCGTCCAAGTCCCAGCGCTCTGCGGCTACAAAGCACAGCTGCTAGTCGGCATCGACTGCCGCACCGCAGGGGAACTTGCCTCAGTGGACCTCGAGCAATTACACTCGGCGATTCGCCAGTTTTGCGCCACTGACGCAGGAGCCAGAATCATCCGCAGCGCTGCGGTCCCAAGCCGTGAAGAAGTAGGCAAGTGGGTACAAAGCGCCTCAAAACCAACTCCAATACAGAACGCCGCTTGATGTGCGACGACGCGCCGCGGTCGACTATATTACACAGGGTTTTCTGAGTATCCTAGATGTCCATGCCTCAGCGATGATCGCAACTGGCAGGGCGACGCTCTGACACTTTTATTGTCTGTCCACGCTGCATTTCGCATGACGTTGCAACGTATTGGGCAAAAAAAGCTGCCACTGTAATCGAAACTCAACTTGACCGACCATCTGCTCAACCCCGATACGCTCCAGCGACCGCCAGTAAGCCTGCGGCGCCAATGGATTTACTCATTTTTGGGAACAACCATTCTTGTTGTTGGTGGTCTGACTTTAGGCGCTTGGTGGTTCGCGTGTCGCCAAACACAATATGAAGTTGAAAAACGATTGACAAGCATTGGACGCTCGGTCGCGGCACCAAATTATCCGATGACCTCCACCGTGTTGAGAGCCGTCGCAGAATTAACCGATACCCAATTATTATTGCTCGACGGTTCCGGGCGAATTGTCGATTCAACCTTGATGCAAAATGGTTCGCTGCCTGAATCGCCGGTCGTCGCTCTAGCAAACGGGGCTCTAGCAAACGGGGCTTTAGCAAACGGCGAAATATCCAGCGGCATTACCATTGATCATGCATTTCGCGCACCTGATAACCGCTTATACCATACCGGTTGGCTGCGATTCGAAGGAGCGGACACCCCGGGCAGATCGCAACAAATTGCTTGGGTCGGTATCTTAATGGACCAATCAACGGTGCGCCAGATGCGTTCTCAAGCACTCCTCTTACCGCTCATCACCGGGCTCGCCACGGCGCTCTGTTTGGGTGCGATCGCCGCTTGGTTGACCGAGCGAATTGTGCGGCGCTTGCAGGCAATGCAACGCAAAGTTCAACGGATTGCGGCGGGGGACTATACCCCGATTGAATTGGTTGGTCAGCATGATGAATTGCACGAGTTGTCATCGAACGTCAATCGCATGGCGGAAGAATTGCAACTGATGGAAACTCGCATTCACTCCGCCGAGCGCGAACGCCTCGTACATGCACTGGCCGCCGGGCTCTCACATGATTTGCGAAATACCTTGACCGGCGCGCGACTGGCGATTCAACTGCATGGAACAGTATGTCATCAGGACGCCGAATCGATAGAGGTCGCGATGCGACAATTGCGATTGGCCGAAGACCAGTTGATGCGCTGGTTGAGGCTCGGTGGCGAAGGGGCGATTGGGGCCGACAAGTCACCATTTTCGCTCAATGAGATCCTCGACAACGTTACGGAACTCGTGCGGCCGATGGCAGAACATCTCGGTAGTCAGTTGCACGCTGCGCGCACCCCAGAGCTCGAATCGATCACGATCCGGCAAAGCGAATTGCTTACTTCTGCGGTACTCAACCTGTTGTTGAACGCAATTCAAGCTGCTGGACAAGATGGACGTATCGGATTACGAACGGCCAGGAGCACACCCGGTTGGCTGTCGATCGAGATCAGCGACAATGGACCTGGGCCGACGCCAGAAGTGCAAGCGCGAATGTTTGAACCGTTGGTGACGACGAAACGCGAGGGAGTCGGTTTAGGTTTGGCTCTCGTTGCCAAAGCCGCCAAAGAACTGAATGGGGAAATCGCTTGGCATCGCGAATCGGGCGAAACCGTTTTCTGCCTGCGCTTGCCTATATCGAGTCCACAGATTCAATCAACAGAATGACCACCGATGCCGCATGTTTTGATTGTCGATGACGAGCCCGCAATCTGTTGGGCGCTAAAGAAAATGCTGCAAGCCGAAGGGCATTCGGTGGATGCCGTTTCATCCGCCGAAGCTGGCTTCGCAGCGGCCAAACTGCATGTACCCAATCTAATCGTACTCGACGTGCGGTTGCCGGGAATTTCTGGCCTTGATGCGATCTCAGAGTATATGTCACTGGTCGAGAACGTGCCGATTATTCTCATCACCGCCTTTGGTGATCTCGCCACCGCAGTCGAAGCCTATCAAAAGAAAGTTACCGACTACTTGACTAAGCCCTTCGACTTGGACCGAGCCGCAGCGGTGATGCGGGCTGCTCTCGAACCATCGAAACGACAAATCGCTCTACCCGAGGCGAGGAGCGGCGAGGAGGGTGGAGTTCAGTTTGATCATGTGCTCGTGGGACACTCGGCTGCTATGCAGGAGGTATTCAAGAAAATTGCACTCGCTGCTAGTAGCGATGTGCCGGTCTTGATAACCGGTGAAAGCGGAACCGGGAAAGAACTTGCCGCTGCAGCGATTCACATTCACAGCGCACGGCGCGATCAGCCATACATTCCGATTGCCTTGCCTGCACTGAATCCGAGTTTGATTGAGAGCGAGTTGTTCGGTCATGTCAAAGGAGCCTTTACCGGCGCGAATGAACGCCGCGAAGGACTCTTTGCGATCGCAGCGGGTGGGTCCGTACTGCTGGATGAAATCGGTGACTTGCCCATGCCTCAGCAAGTCAAGCTTTTGCGAGTACTCGAACAGGGACATTTCACCTTGGTCGGGGATGTACGACCGAAGCAATGCATCGCCAGAATTATCGCAGCCACTCATCAGAACCTTGTCAATAAAGTTTCAAGTGGCGATTTTCGTCAAGATCTGTACTTTCGCTTGGCCGTTTTTGAGATACATATGCCCGCTTTGCGGGATCGAGCAGATGACTTACCGGAGCTGTGTCAGCATTTGCTCCGCCGCCTGCATTATCAGCAGCCAGGAGCGGCGCTCGATGTGGATGCCATCGAAGAGCTCATGCGACGTGATTGGCCCGGCAACGTTCGCGAGCTGCGCAACACGCTCGAACACGCCGCGCTGATGGCTCGGGGCGGCGCGATTGGGAAGCGTCATCTACCCGCTGCACAACCTGCGTTCGTCGTCGCCACGGACGCGACACCACCTCTTGAGACGCTCGTTCAATCCTGGATTCACCAAGAACTAAAATCGCAATCCCATTCTGGCATGCCCCCTAGCGAAGGCCTCTTCGATCGCTTTCTGGCTGCGGTCGAGCCTATCTTCTTGCGTGAGGGGCTGGAAGCCACCAAAGGGAACCGTTCCAGCGCGGCTGACCTGCTCGGCATGCATCGCGCCACTTTACGCGAGAAGCTGAAACGCTACGGTATCGGCGAAGAAGGTTTGTAGCCATCGGTAATTGCTCTCCAGTCAGGTGTCTGCCACAGTGGTCGAAGTTGTGCTAAAACATCGGCACGCAGGATCACAGTAAACAATTCAAACTTCTGGGAGAAATTCGAATGACGAACGGGCCATTGAATCGTAAACTTCGAATGGGGCTGGTGGGCGGCGGCCAAGGTTCATTCATTGGACGCGTGCATTCGATCGCGGCCTGTCTGGACAATCGAGCCACAGTGATTGCCGGTGCGCTCTCGAGCAACGCTGAACGGGCGAAGGCCTCGGCTCCCGATTATGACATTCCCGCAGATCGCGCCTACGGTTCCTACGAAGAAATGTTCGCCAAGGAAAAGGCGTTGCCCGCCGACAAACGAATCGACTTCGTCAGTATCACGACTCCGAACCACACGCACTTCGAAATCGCCAAGGCCGCCGTCGAAGCTGGATTTAATGTGGTGTGCGATAAACCAATGACTTTCGATCTGGCTCAGGCTGAGCAATTGGCCGAGGTGGTCGACAAGTCAAACGTGGTTTTCGCACTTACGCACAACTACACCGGATACCCGCTAGTCCGCCAAGCTCGGCAGATGATCCTTAGCGGTGAACTCGGCGAGATCCAAGCCGTTCGCGCGAGTTACATTCAAGGCTGGTTGCGCACGCGACTTGAGGAGTCCGATCAAAAGCAAGCGGCTTGGCGTACGGATCCGACGAAGAGTGGCGCGGCAGGTTGTTTTGGCGACATCGCTACCCACGCGTACAACCTTGCGCGTTACATGACCGGTTTGAAGACTGACGCGATCTCCTGTCACTTGCGCTCATTTGAACCCGGCCGCAAGCTTGATGACTACGGCACCGCTGTGATCAAGTTCGCCAATGGCGGCTTGGGAACGGTGACCGCCTCGCAGATCAGCCACGGCCGCGAAAATGACGTTTCGATCGAGATTGACGGTACCAAAGGCGCCATTCAGTGGCGGCAAGAAGAGCCAAACGTAATGGTCTACCGGCGCAACGGCTACCCCCATCAATTATACACCCGCGACCCAAACGCTCCGTATATGAACGAAGCCGGCCGCGGTGCCTGCCGCTTGCCAAGCGGCCATCCAGAAGCATTTTTTGAAGCCTTTGCCAACATCTACGCAGCTGCTTTCGACGCCATTGTCGATAAATCCGCTGGCAAGCAAGTGGAACGACGCGACACCGTTTATCCCAACGTTCATGACGGCGTTGAAGGCATGCTGTTCATTCAACAATGTGTCGAAAGCAGCAATCAAAACGGTGCTTGGCTGCCCCTAAAACATGCTCGCCAGCGAGTGTAGTGCTCTCTCCAAACAAAAAGTTGATGGTTTAGGGGTGGCACGTCCCCGCGTCTCCGCCGTGCGTGCCACCCGATCCTAAACTCTAATCTGGAGTCGCAGTTTACGCTCTTTTGATCTATTTGCTTCCTAACAGGTACCTATTGATCGGAGGGCGCGTGCAGTGGTTGCCACAAGCCGATGACGTTGCCTTCTGGGTCTTTCACCTGGGCATAGATTCCCATTCCAGATATTACGTTTGGCCCTAATACTTTCGCGCCACCCGCGGCTACAACTTCGTCAATTCGTTGCTGGCACGACGCAACTTCGATGACAATTACAGGAAAGCTGCTACCGCCTTCGCCTTCGTTTCCACGTGGATAGGAACCGCCGTTTACTCCCCCTGGATTCTTCGGTGTGAAGTTTTCGTCTACTTCGGTCGTAATAACGAACGAATAGGGTGTGTCACCCGGCACCGGCATGAACTGCCAACCGAAGACATTGCCATAAAACGTCTCCATTCTAGATTTGTCAGAATAGGGAACTTCGAAATGACAAACGCGATCCATAGTTTTGCTCCGACGATCTTAATAGTGAGATGGAGAGATTTGAGTAGCTTAGTCGATACATCGCATCGGCGTCAAATTTAGCGTCTCGTAGATCCACTGACAAAATAGAATTGATTGGGTAGTGCGCGCTGCTACCACTCTAAGCATCTTTAAATCGTGCGATCAATCATCATCGGGAGGGCGACGCTCCTGCGGAGCTTTTCGGGGCCGCGATTGGACGTCCACCAGCACTGGCCGCTAATCTCGCTACCGAAAAAAACTCGGCAGGGGCCTCGCTATCCCGACTTGTTGCAGTCGAACCGCTATGTCGCTAACGAATGCTGTTAAATTAATGGCCTCTCGAGAGACTCGCCTACGCCGCATTAAAATCGAGGTTTCCATCTCAGAGAGACGGACCTTCGTAGCAATTTTTACTTTAATACTTCGATAATGATGTCTTTGTAGCGAACGATCGAAGCGGCGTTACCATGAATCTGCACAGCGATAATACCGGTCTCTTCAATGCCCGGGTCGGTTTCCATGAAGTCAACCGTCTGAACCCCATTGAGCCACATCTGGATGTGCTTGCCTACGGCTCGAATTCGATAGTCATTCCATTGTCCCAGCGGCTTGGCGGCTTTGGCCAGGACTTCGGGTGTTGGTTTCATGAGGACTCTCTTGCGACGACTTTCATCGTAAAGCGCGCCATCGAAGCCAGCCCCCAAGTCTGCCTGATAGCCAATAACTTCGAAGTCATTAGTAATCCGTTTCGATCGAAACTGCACACCTCCATTGACAAAGCCCTCTGTGCCTTCGAGCTTCCATTTCAGTTTCAATTCGAAGTTCGTAAACTCTTTGGTCGTAGCCAAGAAGTTATTGTTCTCCTGTTTCTTTCGCAGTGAGCCAGCCACAAGCGCTCCGTCTTCGATTTGCCAGACAGTATCGATATCGCCTTGCCAACCGGCAAAACTCTTTCCATCAAATAGGGGAACAAAAGGGTCGTCGATTGCGCGGACGGTGGTCAGCGATTGAATAAGCGTGGGGTTGTCCCATTTCCAGACGACTTTCTTGTCGCGGGTAACTTCAAAGGCGTGCGCACCTTTACCCTCCTGGCCACGCAGGAAATTGCCGATCAGGATGTTTCCGCTGGGGAGTTGCTGAAAACTTGAGACCCAAGTGAGGTTAACTTCGGGTGCGTCTTGGGCGGTAAATTCCCAGACGACCTGCTTGGCTGGTGTCACTTCAATCAAGCGTTTTTGCGTTCCACAAGCGATCATGGTGTTCCCATTGGCAAGCCGCTGAGCGTCGCCCGAATTCGTAACGCCCGTGTATTCCCAAACCACCTTGCCACTCGGATCCACTTCGCGCACGGCACCCTCGCCTTCATGAGCCGCTAAGATGTTGCCGCCCACTAGCTGATGAACATTACGAACCTGCAAATGTGCGTTTTCTTCGCTGGTGTGAAGCGGAGTTACGTGAACGATTTCTCCCATCGGATTCACTTCTACGGCTTGGCAGGGACCTTGTTCAGCAACCAGCGTATTTCCATTTGCCAAGCGTTCGCAACCAAACACTTGAGTGGACTTACTTACGTAATCAAAGACAGTCCTGCCACGCGATGTAATCTCGCGCACACCCGTTGGTTTGCCGCCGTAACCAAAAAGAATGTTTCCGTTGGGCTGAACTTCGAAGATGACAGTGGTACTCGGCGGTTGGAACTCCCAGACTATTTTTCCTTGTTCATCGAGTTCGACAAAGCGATTAGGTGCGTTGCCGTATTCCGTGAATAGTAGCCGGTGCCGAATCGGCTCGTCCGCAATTAGGGACGTAGGAATACTCAGCAAAATCGCGCTGGTACAAATGATTAAGCGGGCGCTAGGATGATGTAAAAGCGAATTGTGCATAGGGGTCGTTCGTGATTGGGAGGATCGAACGTCTTTTATTTAAGACGCACTGTGCGACTAAATCAATTGGCTATTCTATTCGTCCGCAGTCGGTAGTCACGTAACTCGCTGCAAAAATATTGAGACTTCTGGTTGTACGTCCCTCTTCGTTTCCTTCCATTGGGCGTTGTAGCCTGTTTATTGATTATGTTAGCATAAAAGAGCCACGCCCTTCGAAGACTCAGAGACGATCCACCCGCCACGCCTTCCAGCCCGTCTACACCCGTTTTTATTGTGGGTGACCTCAAACTTCTGAAATGAACAGTGAGTCTTTCCATGTCAAAGTTAGAACGAATCTCAGATGCGTTTTTGGGGGGCCCCGCACACCCCATGCAAGAACCTGCACGATTTTATCAACAAGCCAGATGGTTGGGGGAGTGTGCGGAGTACATTTACCCGCCGCCTGTCGATCATTCCAATGACGCTCGGATGGAGTTTTGGGAACCGATTTGGAACAGCTTTATTGTCCAGCATGCGGGGGCAATGGTGATGGGCACGGATGCGAAAGTTGCTCGGGAGAAATGGGAAAGCGCAGTAACCGAGTTTGTAAAGCAACTACAGGCGGCACCTAGCCCAGACAGCCCGAATCCAGCCCAAGTTGCGTACGCTGCGCTGGATGAAAACGGGCTCGACGCAATCGCCGATAAGCTACAACGCGAACGTCGAGAGTTGTTTCCTAAATGGCTTCCATGGAAATGGTTTACCGTTACAGCGCCGATGCGGGAGGCATCTCAGAAATACGAATTAGCCCATCGACTCTGGTCGACGCGAGCGGAGTCGCGAATCCGTGAGTACATTATCGATACTTGGGCCGCCAAGGGTTCGAGCACCGGCGGTGTGACCACCGTAGAGTTTAATTCCAAGAATGGGATCGAGTACTTCTTGGCGAGCAACGATGAATTAGTCATCCTCTGTTTTCGTGGTACCGAGATGCGAAAATGGGATGACATCATCACGGATATGCGAGCTTGGCAAGTGGAGATTCCCGAAAAGAAAAAACCGAAAAGCGACCAGGCGAAGGCTCTGTCTTCAATAACTGGGAATGCGAATACGACAACCAAGTTGCAGGCCCCCAAATTCCATGAGGGATTCTGGATTGCGCTCCATGGCGTTTGGGAACAGATCGAACAGAATGCGGTTTGGAAATCCTTTAAAGCGCCAACAAAAAAGCAGGTGTGGATTACGGGGCATAGTCTGGGCGGGGCGCTGGCGACTTTGGCCGCTTATCGTTTGGTGCGCGATGAGGTGATCAGCGCCGACCAAATCAGTGGCGTGTTTACTTTCGGCCAACCTCGGGTCGGTGATGGGAGGTTCGTTGGCGGTTATACAGGGACTCGCGATCGACATTATCGCTTCATTAATAATTGCGACGTTGTGACGATGATTCCTCCCAAGTCGTTACGTTGGTTAATTCTTGCTGGTAGCCTATTTTTCAAGCGGGCGGCTACTATCGTTGGGCAAACGGATTCCGACACTCTAAAAAGAACGTACGAGTATGCGGACGTCGGCAATATCTACTTTTTGAACCGAGGCAGCATGCTCAAGCCATTGCAGCCGGGAATTTGGTGGCCACTGGCATTGTTTTATTGTCGCGTAGGTTCACTCTTGCGTTCGCCTTTCGTCAATTCGAAGCACCGAAGTGTGATGGAACGGTTCATTCCTGGCATCGCCGATCACAGTATGCAGGAATACAACCGCGTGATCAAAATTGCCTGCGCGCACAGCCTATTTGTCCAAGAGGCAGTGGCAACAATGAAGGCACAAGCTGATTTGCAATCTCGACATGAGAGCGTTCTGCAAAAAGCCGCTGAGCGAGCTTGGAAGCGGCTCAGGACATCGGCCGATCGCGATGCCTGGGATGCCAAGATGAAGGTCAATGCAAACATTGCTGCCGCAAAGACCAAATTGAATCAACTTGAAAAAGATCAGTCGGGGAACGCATCGGCGATCGCAAAATTAACTGACGATCTTGCAAATTTGGATAAGTTAAAGGCAAAGGTTTGGCTCGAGACATGGCACGCTGTTCTATCGAAAAACCGCGATGAGGCCATCGAAAGCGCGGTCGCTAACCTCCGCGATTAAAATTCAGGCAATAACGCCTTGAGCGAGCTGGCTTGCATGTCACCGTGAAAAACCCTGCAATTATCCTCATTCAACTTAATAATGGGAAGTCGGTGATAAGGGTCATTTTCCGATTGTTCTATTTTGAGATTCCCGCTTCCGCTCCATATTTCGCCCGGACCCAGTTTCCACGTGGAATCGATCAATTCTCGCACTTTCGGTTTTGCGGTATCGGTACCTGGGATAAGCCGCACCGAAAGATATCTAAGCGGTGCTTTGGGGCCAGCCTCGGGAAGTTGCGCCAGGCGAGTGTTCTGAGTCATCGTGGCGTTACAGACCAGCTTGCCGGCAGGATCATTCAGTTGACTGCTGAACTTCATTCCATCCCTACTGAAGTCTATGCCGCCCATTTTCTTTGGAATCCCGGCGATCTCTCGACCTGCCGCCATGGCGCGGTCCGACGTAACATGCATCCGAAGCGAATAATTGAATTCGACTGGTTTTCCATTCTCTTCGTAAGTTTTTCCCTTCTCGTCGACATAGCGGCATATTAACGACTGAGCGACTTCGTTGTAAGTTCCTAATTCTGACGTTGGATAGGATGCGAACAACATCTTGACGCGAGGCTTGGCATCCAGTGTCAGATGCGTCGGCAAAAACTTCGCTGCGGCCACCGGATCGGTTTCGTACTCGAAAGTCAAAATCGTGCAATTCTTGTAGGTATAAGGAAACTGCGGATAGAGCTCCTGGTCGAGCGGCAATGAGTATCCAAACTGCTCTTTCTTGAGCTGTCCCACGATGCGTTTATCGGGGTCCGCTGGAGCAAGAACAGGAGTCGCGGGCGTCTTATTGACCGGATTTGCGTTGAGTCCACCTGGATTATCGGGTTTAGTTGCAGTGTCATGAGGCACCGGGTTAGTCGGTGAAGGGTTGTTGTTTTGGGCTAGCTCGGCCATCCGCTTACGCAGCGCAGCGCTTTCACTGTAAATGGCTTGACGCGCCCGGTTGATGCCACCGAGAGGGCGATGTTCAGGCAGAGCGTTCCATGGACTGAAAAACGAGACTGAGTCGGCTTTCGGATCAATGCTCTGAGGCTCGATGGTAATGGTCGCGAGTTTAATGAAGCACGAATCCCACTTTTCAGTGGCATCTTCGATCGGCATTTTCTCGACATCCGTTTGCAATTGAACGTAGAAATCAAACTGGAAGGGTTCGTTTCCTTGAGCCAACCTTTTGACCAGTGCGTCGCGCAATCCGTCCTTTGACGAAGCTATATTGTCAGATGGCTTTTCGACTTCAGAAACCGCACTTGGGGCAACTTTGTATTTAGCTCCTACGTCACCGAAGAGGTAGGGTGTCTGGCTGAAGTACTCCGTTTGCAGCGGACTGGAGAGAGTTTTCTTGAAGCCGATAAGACCCGGATAATTGCTACTCGCCAGTTCTCGTTTGACATTTTCGCGCTCCTCACCTCTGCGTGCTCGCATCACCTTCACCATAAACTGCATGAGGTGCTCAGCATCTTTTGCAAAAAATGTCGGATTGTCTGCTAACACAAAGTCCTGACACTTCTGTTTATCTTTAGGGTTAAGCAATTTGATCGCCATGCCGTGGACGTCTGGCGCTTGATCGTTATCGTTTTCGCCATCACCATTCGAAAAACGAATAATAGCCTCGCATCCAGCCGGATCAGTACAATAGTCATTGAGCTTTGCAAAAATGCCGACACGATAACGTTCCTCCAGATTGTCAGCGACTTTGAAGCGAGCCTTGACGACTCCATGAGTTTTGGGATGTTGGCCGCGTAGTTCCGGGTGTGGCCGACCGTCAGGTCCAGGGCTGAGTCGATGCATCAGCGCTTGCAATTGGGCCAGTTTTTTAATGGCTTGCTGCTCGCCAGCCGGAGCACGTTCTTGGCCTGGTTGTGGACTGCCTAGGGACTTGACATATTCGATCAATTCATGTCGCTCATGCTCTTCTAGGAGCCGGCCAACACGACCATTGATTGCCCATCCTTTTTTCTCCGCTAGCATCTTCATTTGAAACGGTGTTAATTGCGCTTCCTCTTCGGGCGAAAAATTACGGAACTCGTGTCCGCTGTTTCGATTGCCCGGAATCTTAGTATCCATCTCGAAGCGGCCGTCTTGCCATTTGGTATCAAATCCGACATTCTCAGTATCAAATTCCTTCGCACCGAGATGAAAGCTCTTCATGCGCTGCTTGGCTGGTAGCAAAAGCTCATACAGGTTTGCCACCGAACCATTGTGGAGAAATGGTGCGGTCGCCCAAACCCCGTTCAGCGGCCTGGCCTTATAGTCCAAGCGGGCGATTGCCGCCTCCTCGGTATCGAGTTCGCGGTAGCCGTCATATTCCGCTTGCTCGGCGGCGCTCAAATTCAGTCTCGTGTACTCGTAGTCACGTACATTGTCGGTGAGAATCGACAGTGCCTCACCGGCTGGCATGGTAGATTTTTGGTTCTCACCTGCGCCTGTATAGACAACCCGTTCGTAGAACTCGAGCACGGCTGAGGGATCGGTTCCAATGTCCAGGTAGTTGATGTAGGGCTGCTTCATGTACTTGCGACCAAACTGATTGGGCGAAGACCAGTAATCCTTGTTTTCAGCGCGACTGAGATGCTCAGTCCGTTGATAGTCTTCGATGAGATAGTGGCAGTGGATACAATGCTCCTTGTAAAGCTCTTTGCCTTTTTTCCACAGACCGTCATTTGTCTTGAAGCCATTGATCTCGCCCAAATACTGTTCGGGCCACGCAGGAGCGCGCAGACCGGAGAAGGGTGTTGAGCCGGACAATTGGTCTTCCATCAAGTGAAGATTTTTGACATTTACCGTTGATTCGAAATTTTCGTTGATCGCAGCGCCCACCCCTAAAGCTTCGCCAATGTTACGTACCATGGGCAACCTAATCGACGCGTTGTACTGAACCCAATAAAACCAGGACGCATCCCAGATATGTGGATAATTGACAGGCGCATTGGTCGCGGCCAGATTCATTTTGCCACGAGCGCCAAACACGCGATTTCCAATCCTGGCCATGGCATCGGTTCGTGAAAAGCCAGCATCCACTGACTGAAGCCCCAATTCCGCTTCCGTACGTTGCTCAGTCAATATTTTGGTGACTGCCTTTTCCACTTCCTCTTTTAAAGCAGCTTTCGCACGCTCAACCATTGACGGGTGAATTTCCTGTCTCTTCAGCCAACGTGCTTGGAACGCTTGAAATTTCTCGGAACTTGAGTTGGTAAGAAACAACGCTTGGCCTAACGCCTTTTGGAAGGCGCCAATGTTGATCATTGACGAGCCGCCTTCGATGCGGATGCGGCGACTTTTATGTACAAGTTCGCCGGTATGGCAGGCTGCACACGTAAGTCCCAAGGCTCTCACCGGCGGCTTGGGAGTCGTGTTATTGGGGTCGACCCAATTGTCCGTAATCGCGAAACCAATGGGAAGATTATCGGGATTGTAATCGTCATTCTTCTCACTGGTAAGAAATCCAAACTGACCAAGAAACTGAGGGTCGCTGAACATCTTCAGCTCGCCGGCTGGCGCCGCAGGTTGCTCAAGTGCCATGAACCAATCATAGGGCATGAGCATCGTGCCCTGACTGGCATGGTGATACCAATTGGCGCCATCATTTTTCCAGCCTGGTTTCCAGTTCTGCTCAAGCCTAACGAGCTCCGTAGACTGGGCGTAAACGGCGCTGCTCGGCGTCAAAAGGCTGATCAGGGCAAAGCAAGCGCGCGCAACGGTTCGACAGTGACGCATGTTGTATCTCCGGGGCAAAGAATGCAAGCGCATCGTGGGTAGGAATTCGTAACAGTGTTAACCAGCGAGAAGTAGGGCGGTATGAGTGGGAATTTGCCGACCCTTCATCCTATTCACACGGGCCCTACAAACGCAAGTAAAAACACCTCTAGATCCTGCAATTCATAGAGGTGACCCTAGCAAAATGCTGAAGAATCTCGTTTCCCAAGATTGTGCAAGAATCGACAGTCGTTTACATGCGTTTTTCAACGCTTCTCAGCCAACGCCATCAAGTATTTCGTATTAGTGAGCCGGCGGCGTTAGCCGACTAACGCCAGCGGCTCACAAAACCCAGTCCCAATTTGCAAGAATACTCCCCAACAGTCTGAAATATGTGCGATTTATCGGACATTAGTATTTAATAATGGCACCGAAGCTCAGGAAGTGGACATCCAGGCTGTTGCGTACGTTGGAGCCTGGGACATTGCCTACACCGGGCAGATTGATTGGCCCGTTCAACTCCGCCGGCAGCATGTACGAATAGGCTAAATTGACGTCGACGCATTTTGACAATGCATACCCGGCTCCGCTGCTCAGCATATGTTGATAGTACAGCGGGGTGGCAGTATTAAAAAAGGCTTGGTCCTTCTTGATGGGGCTCTCATTAAACGTGTAACCGCTGCGAAGAGCAACTCGCTCACTCCATTGATACTGAATTCCAAGTGCTGTGGCAACGACGCTCCTCCAGCCTAAACCACCGAGCGATCCGTCGCTGTTGTAAACGGCTGCATCACCCAGTCCGCTCGAGTTGTGGTAGTCAAAGTACCGAATATCAAAAGCGATCAGCCATTTTTCGGCGGGCGTATAGGCGGTACCGACTGAAAGGATCGTGGGCAAATCGAGATTCAGTTTTAACAGGCGATTGGCGCCAACAGCATCCGTTGAGAAGAACCGAAAGGGTTCCATGTATTGCTTGGTTTTGAAAGATGCGCCAAACCGCCAATAGTCATTGGCAATGTAATAGACTCCAGCTTGTGCTCCACCTCCCCAACTGTATCGAGTGGCGCGAGCTTCAGGATACTGAGCATTCGTATTAGGAGCCGCAAATACAAAAGGCTGTACGCCGACTTCGCCGGTTGTAATCGTAGGCCCAACGGCTACGGAAAACTTATCTGACATAGCAACCGATAAGACGGGTGCAATCTGCAGGAAACTTGCTTCGGATGATACGAGGCCAAGCCCCGCGGGCGGTGGCAGGAGTACCGGGTTCGTGGAACTTGAACGGAGATTCGTCTTGAATCCCGCGATCGCGTTCATGCCGAGTCCAAAAGTGACTGCGGGATTGGAGGTCTTGTGGACCCAAGCGATGTTGGGAACTGGGAAAAAACCATTTTCTGATTTGGTGGTCCCACTAAATGGACCAACCGAGGATGAAAGTGTTTGGTTGGAATAGAGCAGATCCATTCCCATTTCCAAACCCGAGTTTTGCATTCCGCTAATAGTGGCTGGATTCCAATACATGGCGCCCAATGGATCGATCGGGGCCGCCGTCGATGCGCCGCCCATGCTTCGATTTACCGGGCCGGCTGCTGAAATGTAGATCCCCTGTGCCGATGCGCCGGTGCTTAGGAGCATGATGGACGTTTGCAAGCTCAATGCGAATGCTATAACATACAACGTCAATCTGGAGTTGCGACGAGTTTCCATAGTTGACTTTCTGATCTATATTTCCACATTGCTTAATGTCATGGTTTTCGACAGAAACGACGCCTAGAGAGCAAGGGAAACGGACCGACCACAGAATTGGGGCATGTTGCAAAATCTCTGCCTGAATGCTTGCAAAGTCTTTTTGAAAAAAAATTTTCGAGTTTTGTAAAGGACTCATGCAACACGATACTAGCCGCAGTAGTTGGTAGAGAGTTGCAAGCCAAAGCGATGAGTACTGAAACGCGAAAACAAGGCCGCATCTTTCCACTGCATATCGCCCCCATCGACTGGTATTTCTTGTGCGACGACAGCACGGAATATCCGATGGTCTTCTATTTGCAACTGGATTTTCGTGGCGCACTGGATCGCGATTATTTTGATTGCGCACTCGAAGAAGCGCTTAAGCGTCACCCGCTGTTGTACGCCATCGTACAACCCGCCAAGCAGAACAAACCCTGCTGGATTCTTGCACCGGAGCTTTTGCCTCGGATCGAGTGGACTGATGCAGGAGTACCCCAGTGCTTAAGTGGCGGAGAGCATTTGGATATTTATAAAACGCCGGGTCTACGCATTTGGGCGCGGCAGACGGATGGGCAAACTCGAATGATGTTACAGTTCCATCACGCTGCCTGTGATGGAACCGGCGCCTATCGTTTCGTCGGCGATTTGCTCGCATGCTACATGAGTCGCTTGGCTTCATGCGCTAGCCAAGTCGAGTTGGGCGCATTCGATTTGGCTCAACTCAAAGCGCGGCCGACAAAGATGCGCAGCCTCCAGGCTAGCGACGGGTTTTTTCAAAAGATTTTGAGTGCCTACGGCGAAGTTTGGCGAACTTTTGGCAATCGCATTGCGGTGTTGCGCCAGCCCGAGCGAAAATCGACGGCGACGGAACTACCTGGCATGATTAATCAGGAACTCAGCGGCGAGCAACTTGCCGGTTTACGTCAGTTGGCAACGTCGAAAGGGGCGACCTTTAACGATCTCTTGCTATGCAACATGTTCAAGGTCATTCTGCAGTGGAATGAGCGCACGGAGCACCGTCGCAAGTACCGGGTGCTTGTTCCCTCTGACATGCGCGACGGCCAGGACTTCGAGATTCCGGCTTGCAACATGACCGCTTACACGTTCATCAATCGACTAGCCAAAGAAATTACTGACGACGAGAAGCTGCTCAATTTGATACGCCACGACACTCTGCAAATCAAAAATGGCTCACGCCAAAAATCGTTCATGAATGGGTTGACGTCAGCAATGTCGACGCCTGTTGTGTTGCAGTATCTCGTGAGACGCAACGTCTGCCTGGCAACGTCGGTACTATCGAACGCTGGCGATCCTGCTCGACGGTTTACCTGTCGATTGCCCAAGAGCCTGGGCAAAGTTAGTTGCCCTGAGTTCACTCTGGAGGGAATTTCCGGCGTGCCGCCGTTACGACGCATGACCCGCTGTACGATGTCGAGCAGCATCTATGGCAGAAAGTTGACCTTCTCAATGCGCTGTGATCCGCATTCGTTTTCCCAAGCCGATAGCACGAGATTGCTCGATTTATTTTGTTCCACATTAATTAACGGTGTGGATGGATGAAGCATGCAAGAAGGTAGGGTGTAGCACGCAGAGCGGTACTTTGGCCGAGGTAGGCCTATAAATCTTCAGGCTCATGGGGTTTCACTTTATCTGCGAATCGCGAATCGCGAGGCGACGCCCACCCGGTTAAACGATCGCTCGCATTGATGTTAGGAAGAATGAGCTGACCAACAGCGAGAAGTTTTCCCTGAGAATAGGCAGCCAACAGGCTACCGACTATTCTAGAGCTTGGCAGACTTCAGCTTGGCAGACTTCGGAATCGGTTCGTCCCAATGTGCCGCACCTGTTTGATTCCGCTGCTGGCGCGATCCGCCATTACCGAAACGCATTTTTGAATTCGAGCTAACTTGAGGTAACACCTATGCGAGCGGGATTGAACGTGGAGCAAGCGGCTGGAAACCGTGGGATGCGTCAGGGACTAGTTGACATCATCAAGCAGATGGATGCCGGGATCGTCGCGCGGGCTACCAAGTCTAGCTCCGATCGATCAAGAGCCATTATCGGTGGAGACAGTGATCGACCTCTGGCCGATGCGTTAGCAAATCGACAGCGGACGCTTCTGCAACAGAACGACGACCCGGCTCTCGCGCAATTACGTCTTGAGCGTATCTTGCAGGGAAATGAACTAACGGACATTAACTATCTGGCTCAGGGCCTCGCTTGCGCCAAGTCAGTTTGTCGTATTGTCCTCCGCAGTCAGGGCCGTTTACTCGGATATGGAACCGGTTTTCTCGTTGCTCCCGGAGTCGTGTTGACGAACCACCACGTGCTTTCGTCGATTGAGCTGGTTAGTGAAGCGGTTGCCCAATTCCGATACGAACGGACAATCACTGGCGCCGAAGCAACGTCTATCGGATTTAAATTGGAAACGACCCCCAGTCCGATCCTTTGTCAAGAGCTGGACTTCGCGCTGGCGGCTGTTGGAAGTCCGACATCACTAAGCGGAAGTACCGCCCCCACTGAGACCGGCCCCAACTTGCTCGACGAGTTTGGATGGCTTTATCTAAATCCACAACCGGGGAAAGCCTTCATTGGCGAGCATTTGACGATCATCCAGCATCCCAATGGTGAACGCAAACAATTATGCGTACGGGAAAATCGCCTCTTAAAGTATGACGAAAACGGTCCCTATGTGTGGTACCAAACGGATACGGTTGGAGGATCATCTGGGTCGCCGGTCTTTAATAATTCTTGGGAAGTTGTCGCTTTACATCACAGCGGAGTACCCAGGACTGAAGTTCGCGACGGACACACCGTTTACTTGACCAAAGACAATCGCGTGTGGACCAACGCTATGGGAAGTGATGAATTGGACTGGATCGCAAACGAGGGAATCCGTGTCAGTAAGATACTCAAGTATCTGGAGTCTTCGCATGGAAATCACCCCCTGGCGAACAAAGTATTGAATGCGACGATGCCAGCTTGGTCCGAAGGGAGTCCAGCAGCCAATGTTGGAAGTCAAGCTTTGCGAGGATCTGGTGTCCAGATCAGCAACGACGGTAAAGGGACTACTCGCATTTGGGTGCCCATAGAAATCGGAGTGCGTGTGCCGTTGAGCGCGGAACCTGAACGAACCCCGAACATCCTACAAGTGCCTGCGACTACGGCTGCTCAACCGATCTCGATAGCGCCACCATTGTCAGCCCCTATGGTGTCGCTGGCGAATACGAATGAGTTGGTAACGATCGATACTTCGAACTATGACGAACGCAACGGATACGGCCCCGAGTTTCTTGGAAAGGGAAGCTTAGCAATCCCCTTGCCGACGTTATCAGCGAAGGCCAAACCAAGTATGCTCAAGATAAGCGGGACTAGCGGAGAACTGAAGTATTGGAACTACTCAGTTGTAATCCACAAGAAACGCGGCTTGGCATTCTTTTCCGCCGCAAACATCGACCCAGCGTTGGGGAAGGGCAATCGAGCCGGCGATGGCTGGATTCGCGACGAGCGAGTCGACAAGCTTGATCGCAAATCGCAGGTTGGAAACGAGTTTTACGAGAAGCAGTCGACATTTGAAGCCGAGGATCGATCGAAGAATCCTTTTGACAAAGGTCATCTCACCCGTCGCGAAGACTTGCAGTGGGGACGCACTGAAAAGCTCGCAAAGCGTAACGGCGATGATTCGTTTCATTTTCCGAATTGCGCCCCTCAGCACTACGAGTTCAATCAAGCTCGTAAGGTCAATGGCATCTGGAATCGTCTCGAACAGATGACCACCGAAATCGCCGCTGATGGAGCCACGTTCTGCGTTTTCAATGGCCCCGTTTTTGACGCACCCATTTGCGTCCAAAAGGATGACGGCAAATTGCACTTGAATCTTCGAGGCAAAGGCAAAGTCGATCTTCGGTTCGGAGGGGTTGCCATTCCAAAGCTCTTTTTCAAGGTCATCGTTTGGCCCGAAAATGCAAAGCTGCGGGTCGCTGCATTCGTAGTCACTCAAGAGGACCTGCTGGTGAAATTAGATCGGCTGCGCCAGGCGAAAGAAGTGACTCGGTTTGAAGCGGGGCTTAATGAAGACGAAGTTCGCCTCTATCAAGTTCAGCTTTCCGATCTTGAAAGCGTAACACAAATAAGTTTCGGAAAACTCACCAAGTTACCGGCACCTGCAATGGAGGAATCAACTTTGACACCTGGTCTGAACGCACCCATCGCTAGCGAAGAGGAAATTCGATTCGTCTGAAATTTGCAGATTTCATCCTAGCGGCTCGTCCCCGAAGCGCTAGTCCCTACCCAACCAGGTGCAGGCGTTGGACAGCACCTGGATCAATTCCGCTTGTTTGAAGACTGGATACTCTTCATGCCCGGGTCGGAAGTAGAAAACTCTGCCTTTTTCGATTTGCCAAACCATGCCGCTTCGAAATCGTTCGCCTAATTCCCAAGTTTCTTCAAAGATTAGTTCATCCGGCTCTGGGACATGAAACGGTTCATTGTACATTTCCGTTTGGGGAATTTGAAACTTAGCCGGTAAGCCTTGGGCGATGGGGTGCTGAGGAACTTTGACGGTAATCGTACTGGGTTTTCCATCAGGTCGATAATCAGGAAAGCAGCACCACGGCAGATGAATCAAGCCGGTTATCGAATTCTGATTCGTCTTATAAGAAAAGTAAGCTGGCGTAAGTGCACTGCCATGGGTGGGGACAGTCTGCGGGCGCGGTGGAGCTACTGTCTCGATGGCTATCTTTTCGCCAGGCGCAACTTTTTCGAAGTGTTTGCGTCCGTCCTCGATACTGCGCCAGTTCATGGCCGCCATGAATGGTCGAGCCCAATGGGCTGAATGCAATGCAATAAGATCCAAGTCACCGCGTTTGACGTAATCCAAAATGCGCTGTGAGGTAGCCTCGGTAATTTCACCTTGTCTGACATGACCCCACCATATAATCACATCCGCCCATTCGAGATTTCCCGACGAAAGTCCTTGCTCAACATCGTCGAGCGCTACCGATCGAAACTCTAATTCGGTTGTCGTCGCCTTGAGTCGGGCAACTATTTCGTTGCCAAGGTAGTTGTCATAAGCCTGCTTCTGTCGGGGTTGTCGCTCGTCCCAAACCAGAACATGGATCGGGTCGGCTGCATTCAAAATGAATGTTTGACCTAGCCAAGCGAGGGTAAGCAATAACCAAATTTTCATAACAGGTTTTCCGTGCATCTACATTGGAGTTAAGGATTGGGAAAGGCCATCGTTTTGGCTGTCGAGCTGACAGGGACATGAATGGGGGAGCGTAGTATGAATAACTTAACCCACGGCGCAAGCATGGAAGTAGCCCGGATACTTTTCGTACCGATTTTTTTGTCGGGGCAACCTTCTGCGCTGACACTGCCGGTTATGCGTGTAGTGCCCTTATAATCGAGGGCATACCGATTCAAGTTGACCGAATTGCGAAGTTTCAAAACTGACGCATTGGGCGCTTTTTCAGCGGATTACCAGGGCATTAGCCAACTCAGTGAAGCATTTTCTTCAACGAATTCGTGAGTTTTTAGACTACAGATACTGCATGGTCGCATCCGGCAGATGCGACCCACAGTGGGTCACTCTCACCGAGTGTGACGTTGCGCCTGCGGGTAAGGCCCAAAAATGCTTCACTGCGTTGGGTATGAGCCTGGAACTTTTGCGGACTTTGATACAATAATCATCAAATCGAGTTTCCAATCGCCAAATGAACAAATGAGTGACTCCACGTTGATCGCGGAGTCCATTTCTAAGGAGTCTATTATGCCAGAAGTACTTTGCGAAGACAAAGTCCGCGAACAGCTTAAACAAGTCATCGACCCCGAATTGTTCGTGAACATCGTGGATTTGGGGTTAATTTACGTTGTCGATCTTGAACCCAACGCTGAAGAAGCCGAGAAGACGAACGTCAAAGTCGAGATGACCTTGACCAGCCCGATGTGCCCAGCTGGTCCGCAGCTGGTCGCAAACAGCCGGCAAGTAATCGAAGCGATGGAAGGAATTGGTACCGTTGATATCAAGGTTGTCATGGACCCACCCTGGACTCAAGATCGCATGACCGACGACGCTCGAGATCAGCTCGGTATTTTTTAATTAGTGACCGTCACACAAATGCCTGCCGACTCTAGTCACCGGTTTTCATTTTCGCTGCAATTTTAAGGTGTGATCCTATGCGTCGTTCGAGTTTTTGCTCAATAGTGGTTTTCGTGTATGCGTGCGCTTCGTGCACTGGCTTACCCACGCGTGCGTCAGCTCAAGATCCCAAAGTGTCACAGGTAACTGAAGTCGAGGCTGCTGATGAATCGGCCGGCAAAGATCCCAAGTCGGATTTACCTGCCGATGGTGCCAAGTTGCAAGCAAGGTTTATGACGGACATACGCCAGTTGACTTTTGAGGGCCGACGCTCGGGTGAGGGATATTTCTCGAAAGACGGCAGGCAGTTGGTTTTCCAAAGCGAGCGTGAACCGGGCAATCCATTTTTTCAAATCTACTTGATGGATCGCGAAAGCGGCGATGTACATCGCGTTTCACCTGGTAAGGGCAAGACCACCTGTGCGTGGATCAGTCCTGCGGGCGACAAAGTTCTGTACGCCTCGACGCAATTTGACTTGCACTCGGCAGCCAAGCAAGCCTCGGAATATGAACTTCGGAACTCGCCCAACAAACCTCGTTATAGTTGGGATTACGATCCAGAATATGAATTGGTCGAGTTTGACGTGAAGACGCACGAGTATCGAATGGTCACCCACGTCGAGGGTTATGACGCTGAAGGTTCTTATTCGCCGGATGGTCAATGGATCTGTTTTGCGTCGAATCGTCGCGCGTACTCGAATGATTTAACGGACGAAGAACGAGAACTGTTCAAGGTAGACCAGGCGTCAGCGATGGACCTGTACATCATGCGCATCGATGGCAGTGAGCTGAAGAGACTGACGACTTCGGTGGGCTATGATGGCGGGCCGTTCTTTTCACCCGATGGGGAGAAAATCTGTTGGCGGCGGTTTGCCAAGGATGGCGCGACGGCCGAAATTATGGTGATGAATCGCGATGGGTTGGATCAGCGAGCGGTTACGAAATTGGGCGCGATGAGTTGGGCTCCGTTCTTTCATCCGTCGGGCGAATACTTGATTTTCACAACGAATCTGCACGGTTTTGCTAATTTTGAATTGTATATGGTCGACGTAAAAGGCAAGGCAGAGCCCGTTCGGGTTACCTATCGAGAAGGCTTCGATGGCTTGCCAGTTTTCTCGCCTGACGGAAAACAATTGGTTTGGACAAGTAACGGCGGTTCAACTAATTCACAGCTCTGGGAGTCGACTTGGAATCATGATGCGGCACGAGAGTCGCTGAAATTGAGTTCAACGCAAGCAACTGCGGACAGCTTGGCCCAGGCTGCCGAAGCTAAACAAGCAACTGCACCGGAGTTCTCGGCGGCAGATGTGGGTCGCCATGTGGACTACTTGTGCCGACCGGAGCTTGGCGGACGATTGACCGGCACCGAGGGTGAGCAGAAAGCAACCGCCTATGTGGCAGCGTATCTTGAAAGCCTAGGATTCAAACCCGCCGGTCGCGATGGAACTTTTTTCCATGAATTTGAATTTACTTCGGACGTAAAGCTTGGCGAGAACAATCATTTGCAAGTCGGTGACAAGCCGTATCAAGTCGATCGCGATTGGCGGCCGGTTTTCTTTTCAAAAGCCGGACGCGTGGAGCCGACGGAAGTGGTTTTCGCTGGCTACGGCATAGTGGCGCCCCAGGACGGAGATCAGGCGGAATACGACAGCTACGTTCACCTCGACGTTCGTAATAAGTGGGTGTTGGTATATCGCCAAATGCCGCAAGGGATCTCACCAGAACGACGCCAAGCACTAAACCGTTACAGCGACCTGCGATACAAAGCCATGGTGGCCCGCGATCGCGGTGCAACTGGATTGATCGTCGTCAGCGGCCCGACCAGCCAAGTTCGCAATCA